>JAFRNY010000034.1 GCA_017429945.1 Bacteroidaceae bacterium | reverse complement strand
CGGAAGGCAGATTCAGTAAAAAGACCCCCTCCCCACAGACCCACCCCCCGCCCACCCTGTGAGGGAGGGAGTGGTTAACATCAAGATTTGAAAAAATATTAAATGCCAATAAACATAAATGAAAACGAATACGAATACATCCAGTCAAATACATTCCACTCCCTCCCTTATAGGGAGGGTGAGGGGTGGGTCTGTTGGGGGTCTTCTTTCTCACTCTTTTGCCCTCATCCGCGAGGACAAGCTCTTCTCTGCCATCTACATCGCAGGCACGGCGGTGGCCATAGCGTCCGCCATGGTCGTGGCCATCATGCTAAACATCAAGATGGCGAACATCTACCCCGAGAGGCACCGCAACCGCACGCTGTATGTCAGCGCCTTGCAATACAAGGACAACGAAGTGGACGGTCCGATGTACACTGGCAGCAGCACCCTCGCCGTGGATGAATTGTTCAGCAAGCTGGAGTGTGTGGAGGTGGCAACGGGATTCATACCCGATTACTACCAGTCCTTCCGGGTGGATTCAGTACAGAATAGTTTTCTTCCCCTTGAAGGACGTCTGCGCGCCATATACTGCGATCCACGTTTCTTCCAACTCTATGACTTCCAGTTCCTCGAGGGCCGCCCTTTCAACGAACAAGAGTTCCGCAACGGGGAGCCTGTGTGTGTGGTGACGGATAAGTTCTTGGAGAAGATAGGGGTGGCCCACCTTGAATCGGCCCACCCCCATCCCCTCCCCAAGGGAGGGGAGGCCAAAGTGGCAGAAAAAAACCAAAAGAGAAATACCAGCGGAAACGAATCCCCCTCCCTTGGGGAGGGGTTAGGGGTGGGCTCCTCCTCTTTTATTTACATCAACTCCATCCCCTACCGCATCATCGGCATCGTCAAGAGTGCCAGCCCCATGATGGACGCCTCCTACGCCGAGTTCTATGCACCTTGGTTTGGCAAGGAGGTACGCCATACTGAGGCTAAGCCTACCAGCTACAAAGGAAACCTCAGCGTGCGTGTGCTGCTGAAGAAAGGCTATTCGCGCGAGGATTTCTTGAAGGAGGTGGAGCCGCTGTGCCGACGCTACGAGGCAGCGCAGAGTTCTGCCGAAGGCGAGCCCGTACACTTCACGGTAGATGCTAAGTCACATTTCTTCGTGTGCTTCTCCTTCTTCCACTCCGATGATGAGTCTACGACCGACAAGGCCAAAAACCTGATGCCACCTGCTATCCTGATGCTTATCTTCCTGCTGCTGCCTGCCCTGAACCTCAGCGGTCTCATCAGCAATCGCATGGAAGCGCGGCGGGCAGAGATGGGCATCCGCAAAGCCTTCGGCGCCAAGCGGCGATGGCTGCTGCGCGAGGTCATCGGCGAGAACCTTGTCCTGACGTGCTGCGGCGGCCTCGTAGGATGGGTGCTCTCATGGCTGTTCTATCTGGCCGTTCGCCATACGGCGATGTTCCAGGCGCTCATCCTCCGCGAAGGCAATCTTACGGCCGACATCACATTGGATTTCAACATGTTCGTAACGCCCACCCTCTTCCTCATCGTCTTCCTCTGCTGTGTCGTCCTCAACCTCATGGTCGCCCTCATACCGTCGTGGACCTCACTACGCAAACCTATTGTCGAATCGCTAAATCAGAAGAAGTAAAGACCCACCCCCTGAAAGACCCACCCCCAACCCCTCCCGTGAGGGAGGGGAGAATAGTTACCTTTCAAGAATAGTTTATTACCCTATAATAATGGAAATGTCTACAACGAATAATAAAGGAAGTAACCCAACATCGCGCCAGCCTCTCCCCTCCCTTCACGGGAGGGGTTGGGGGTGGGTCTTCCTCTGGTCCCATCGCCGTCAGAACGGCTGGGTCATTGCTGAGATTATCCTCATCACCGTCCTCAGTTTCTACTGCATTGACCACTTAACCGTCACCACCTACGACCGTTATTTCTGTCGTCCCGCCGGTGAGTTCGAGCGTGAGCATCTGGTGGTGGGGCAGACGGGAATAGCCCACCACCAGCCCCTCCCCAAGGGAGGGGAGCCCCCAGAGGTAGAAAACAACTCAGTAGCGAATACCAGCGGAAACGGATTCCCCTCCCTTGGGGAGGGGTTAGGGGTGGGCCAAGAGGGTCTCTCCTCCCTCTACGCCCTGCGCGACCAGATCCGTGCTCTGCCCGAGGTGCAGTATGCAGGCTTTGCCGGGCACATCATAGGCCAAGGAACCTACAACATCAGTTCCTATGCTTCTGAGGCCGACTCCACTCGCCGTTGCGGAGCCTACATGCAGGGGTTTCTGCTGCATGAGCAGTACTTCGAGACGCTAGGTCTGACGCCTATCGAAGGCAGTCCTTCGGCAAAGGAACTCTCCGAGGATTGTCCTTTGGACGGCGTAGTCATCACCCGCAGTCTGGCACAGGCGCTATTCGATACCGACCAAGTTGTGGGGCGCCGCATAGTGGAATGGGACTTCAGCGACCGTGCATTGCAAGAGCATGGCGAGCCTGTCATCGTCAGCCACTACACCATCGCGGGTGTTGTCGAAGATTTCCGCTTGGAGCAGAATGATCGCTATGCCTATTCCATTCTGACTCCTATAATCGAAGAGTATGCAACCCCGCAGATGCTCATCCGACTGAAGCCCGAAGCCGATGCAGAAGCCTTCATCAATCACTACCAAACCGTCAGTGTGCCCGTCGGTTTTCCCGACGGTCGAAGCAGCGCCTCTCTGCTACAAGCCGGCAATCACTTCCTCTATTCTCTTCAGACCTATAAAGATTGGCTGTCGTCATGGAGTGGCAACAGAGACTACAACCTCACTAACACCCTCCTCGGAATCCTCCTTGCCCTGTTCCTGCTGAACGTCGTGCTGGGCACTCTCGGCACCTTCTGGCTGCAGCTGCGCAAGCGTACCGAGGACATCGGCATCATGCGCAGTTTTGGCGCCAAGCGACGTGACATCTTCTGGATGGTATGGGGTGAGGCGGCGTTGCTCACCCTCCTGGCCTGCATCGTGGGACAACTCATCTGGTTCCAGTTCGCCATCAATATGGACCTCTCCGATGGCCTAAGCATGAGCGGCACGGGGCGGGAGCGCAATTGGGTAGAGATATTCTGGATACACTACCTCGTCATCTGCGTCATCCAGTACGTGATCATGCTCTGCGTAGTGACCCTCGCCATCGCCATACCTATATGGCGAGCCGTGCATAAGCGGCCGGTGGACGCCATGCGGCAGGATTCGTAGCCCCAAAGACCTTCGTCTGTTGACTGCACGATTTGCATCGTGCAAACAAAGCATCGGCGTGTTTCAACCTATTTATCCTAATGAAAAATGGTCAAGAGACTTATCATCATCGCCTCATTCACTGCCTGTGCAGGGCTCACGGCCTTGGCGCAGGACACGCTTCGGCTGACCCTCGATGAATGTATCACCATGGCGCGCAACCAGAGTGTGGAGGCAGCCGTGGCGCGGGGTGAACTGCAGTCGGCCTATTGGCAGTGGCGCAGCTACCGTGCCGACCTGTTGCCGGAAGTGTCGTTCTCGGCCACGCTGCCAAGCTACAACAAGCGCTACACCAGCTATCAGCAGGCCGACGGCGGCGTCTCGTTCGTGCGCAACGACTACTTAGGCCTGAGCGGTTCGCTCTATGTGACGCAGAAGATATGGCCCACGGGCGGCACACTCACCATTGAATCATCACTCGATTTCCTTCATCAGTCGGGCATGGGCGGGGGCAACCAGTTTATGTCGCTGCCCATAGCCGTGACGCTCTCGCAACCGCTCTTCGGCGTGAACCACATGAAGTGGAGCCGGCGGTTGGAACCCCTTCGCTACCGCGAGGCACAGGCGCGCTTCCTCACCGAGACAGAGGAGGTGGCGATGCAGGCCATCAACCATTTCTTCAACCTCCTGATGGCTATCGAGCAGGTGGGCATCGCACGTCAGAACCTGCAGACGGCCGAGAAGCTCTACGAGGTGGCACTGGCCAAGCGACAGATGGGCAGCATCAGCGAGAACGACGTGCTGCAGCTGCGACTGGATATGCTCACGGCCCGCAGCGCCCTCACCAACAGCGAGAGCACCTGCCAAGCCCGACAGTTCGCCCTGCGCTCGTTCCTGGACGTTGAGGCGGATATCGTGCCGGTGGTGCCAATGCCACCTACCCAAACACACGCCTCAGACCCCCTCCCCGCTCCCCCTGAAGGGGGAGAGTGGAATGACTTGCGATTGGATTCCAATCTTGATGGTGACCACTCTCCCCCTTCAGGGGGAGCGGGGAGGGGGTCCGGTGGAGGCGAGGGTGAGTCTTTCCTTCACCTCAATTACGAGGATGTCCTCGCTCATGCCCTCGAGAACAATGCCCATGCCACGACCATACGCCGACGGCAGTTGGAGGCCGACTACTCGGTGGCTGTGGCGCGTGCCAACCGACAGAGCATCAACCTCTACGCCCAACTGGGCTACACGGGCACAGGCACCTCGGTCGGCGGTGCCTATCGCGACCTGCTGAGCACGGAGGTGGTGCAGGTAGGCTTCACGGTGCCTATCCTCGACTGGGGCAAACGAAAGGGACAGCGGCGACTGGCCGAGAGCAACCGCGAGATTGTGCGTGGGCAGCTGCGCAAGCAGGCACAGGAGTTCCGCCAAGATATCTTCGTGCTGACCGAGCAGTTCAACAATCAGGCCGAGCAGCTGCGCATAGCCATCGAGGCCGATGCCATCGCCCAGCGCCGCTATCACACGAACGTGGAGACCTTCAAAATCGGCAGCATCTCGACCCTCGAGCTCTCCGACGCACAGACAGCCAAGGACCAGGCACGCCTCAGCCGCATAGCGCAACTCTACAACTACTGGCTCTACTACTACCAGCTGCGCAGCATCGCGCTATGGGATTTTATTGAGGATCGGACGACAGCGACAGACAGACCCACCACCGACAGACCCACCCCCGCCCCCTCCCGTGAGGGAGGGGAGAAAAGTTACCTCTCAAGCATTGTAAACTAAATAAATCCCTATAATTATGGCAACAACAAACAGTAGAGATTCTTCTTCTTCACATTCATCGCGCCAGCCTCTCCCCTCCCTCACGGGAGGGGTCGGGGGTGGGTCTGCTGGGGGTGGGTCTGCTCCCATGGACCGAGCCATCCCCGTCAGCGTACAACGGCGCAATAAGCTGTTGAGAATAGGAAAGTGGGTAGGTGCCATACTCATCGTGCTGGGCGCAGGCGCCTGGCTCGGCTCGCAGATGGTGACGGCCCTCGACCGCAAGGCCCTCGTCATCTCCGAGGTGGACCGCGGCACCATCGATGTCAGCGTCACGGCAACGGGACGCATCGTGCCCGCTTTCGAGGAGATCATCGTGTCACCCATCAGCTCGCAGATCCTGGAGGTCTATGCCCACAGCGGCGACAGCGTGGACGTGGGCACTCCGCTGCTGCGCCTCGACCTGCAGTCGGCCGAGACCGACTATGCCAAGGCGCTCGACGAACGCGAGATACGTCGGCAGCAGACGGCACAACTGCAGGCCAACACAGAGACACAGCTCGCCGACCGCCGTATGCAGATCGAGGTGGAAGAGATGAAACTCTCGCAGCTCGAAGCACAGCTGCGCAACGAGCTCTACCTCGACAGCCTCGGCTCCGGCACACGCGACCGCGTGCGGCAGGCCGAGACCACCCTGCGCACCGCCCAGCTGCAACTGTCGCAGCTGCGCCAGCAGTACCGCAACGAGCAGCGCGTGCGGCAGGCCGACCTGCGGATGCAACAGCTGCAGAACAACATCTTCGAGAAAGGGCTCGACGAGAAGCGCCGCACCCTCGACGATGCCAAGATACGCTCACCGCGCCGCGCCACGCTGACCTACATAAACAGCGAGGTGGGCAGCACCGTCGGCGCCGGACAGAAGATAGCCGTGGTGAGCGACCTCACGCACTTCAAGGCCGAGTGTGAGATCTCCGACAGCTACAGCGAACGAGTCCGCGTTGGAGGAGCCGTCGTCCTGCGCATCGGCAAGGAGCGCCTTGCGGGCACCATCAACACCGTCACGCCCATGAGTCAGAGTGGCGCCATCACCTTCACCGTGGTGCCCGACGACATGAGCCATCCGCGCCTCCGCTCAGGGCTGCGCGCCGAGGTCTACGTCATCACCAGCATCAAGGACGACGCCCTCCGCATCCGCAACGGCTCGTTCTATGCCGGACCCGGAAAGTACACCTTATATATATTTAAGGATGACGAGACCCTCGTGCCACGCGAGGTGCAGCTGGGCGAATGTAACTATGACTACATCGAGGTCGTCAGCGGACTTAGCGAAGGCGAACAGCTTGTAGTCAGCGATATGACGAAGTACAAAGGCAAGGAGAAACTAAGGGTAAAGAGTGGAGAATGACGAATGACATTACTCCTTTGCCCCCGACGCTGAATGCCACCGCAATTCTTCCAGCGTCTGCAAGCGTTGATAGACGATCTCAGATAGTAGCCTAGACCTCCGACTTACGTTGCCGCACTACAAGTGCATCATCAAGCAGTTGGCCTAACGAAAGAATCAGGGCCGTGGCTATGCCCATGAGGGCGTGCGCAGTCACGCGCTTCGGTGGCGTAGGCACCTATGCAGTGGCCGCGTTTCGTGTCGTAGATTTTTTCATCGTGAGCGGCAAAAGCGCCTGCAAAGGTAGTGATTATCTGTGTCAGTGCACGGACATGCTGTTAAAGAATATTAAAAGCACCGGCGGTTCCGTTACATTTCGCTTCCTTTGTTGTTGTATTTGTAGAAGCGCATCGCCACTCACATGCAAGAACAGCTTTTCACACAGACCGCCACGCGGTTGCGACCACGGCTTATGGCCCTCGCACGCAGCATCCTACGCAACGACGAGGAGGCGGCTGATGCGGTGCAGGACGCGCTCGTGTTGCTCTGGCGAATGGGCGAGCGGGTGCAGACGGCGGATGAGGCTGAGCGGGTGGTGATGCGCATAGCGCGCAACGTGAGCCTGAACAAGCAGAAACGGCGACGGCTGCAGACCACCCCCTTGGAGAGCATTGGCACTGATGCCTTGCCAGCGCTGACGGCGCGACAGCAGAACCCGCAAGAGGCGATGGAACGACAAGAGCGCGAACGAAGCATAGACCGGGCCATCCACCAACTGCCACCGGCACAGCAAGCGGCCATCCTACTGCACTACATGGACGGACTAACCTACGGACAGATTGCCGCCATCCGAGGTTCGACAGAAGCGGCTGTACGCATGACGGCAGCTCGGGCAAAAGAACATCTCATCAAAATCCTGAAACAATGAAAGAAGACGTTTTCACCGATGAGCAACTCTGGGACGAGGTCCTGGAAGTGCTGAACGACAACCGCCGCGAGCTGACGGACGAGGAAGTGGCGTCCTTGTTGCAAGAGCGGAAGGTCTTTCCCCTGAGATACGTCGTTCTCCCGGCTGTAGCGGCCGCACTGGCTATAGGCTTCTTCCTGTGGCCGAAAGAGGATGATGGGAAGAATGAGCCGACCGTAGCTGAAGTGGTTCAGAGGGAGAAAGCATCAGACCATTCAGCGCGTATCGCTTCAGAACCGACATCGCCAATAGCGCCCAAGGCGGATAAGCTGATAGCTGCCCATCGCGCTCCACAGAAGTCCCGTCCTGAAAGGATTCAGCCAGCGGAGGGACACGATGCAGCCACAACCATCCGACAGGCTCATGGCGAGGCCGACGAGCAACCGCAAGTGGAACTCCTCAATATAGACATGGAGGCTGTGCACCAACAAGGCGAAGACCTGCGCATGGCCATGGCGGCGATGAACAACGAACTCTTTGAAATGGAATAGAACGATGAAACGAATACTGACCATACTCCTTTTGGCCTGCTGCGCGACGAGGGTTGCGGCACAGAGCGTGCAGCTGGGTGACTTCATCGAGCACCTCACTGAGCGTGGAGCCAAGGTGTCGACATCGCGCGTCAACGACAAGTACCACCTCTCGCGCCGCTACAACGTGACCTTCGAGAACGACCTGCCCCTTGCCGACAGCATCTGCATCCTCCTCGACCGTCTGGCACGCGGAGCTGTGGAGTCCTACCGTTATGAGAGCCACCGCAACGGCAACGACACCATCACCTACAGCATCGCCCTGCGGGGCTATGGCAGCAAGGACGACTATCTGCTGGACCTCGCGCGCGTCGAAGATCCTGCCAGCAGTTGGACCAACGACTTCAGCGACTTCCGCAAGACCCACACCTACCTCTATCCCAACCCCTACATGCAACAGGAACTGCGCTTCTACAAACTGCTCGGCGGCAACAACCGGCGGATGTTCCTCGGCGCGCGCGAGGCGGTGATGTTCGACTACGTGCAGGGGCGCGGCAACCTCATCGCCATGCAGACGCAAATCAATAAGGAGAAGGGTATGTACTTCCACTTCGACATATCACCTCTGGACAGCCTGCTCGATGCCCTGCTCGCTCCGATAGCCAAGCCCCGGCCTGTTCACTACGAACATGCTGCCGGCCGGCCCGTGGACAAGAGCACCACCTACTACAGCACCGACTACCTCCTGCCCTCACTGCGTGGCAAGAGCGAATCCACGGGCAAACTCTACGTCATCACTGCCCTTCAGGGTGCGGCCAGGATTTATCAGGAACTGCTGCAAGCCGCCCAGCATCACTTGGATGTCAGCCCCGCGCAATGCTGCGTGCTGGAATATACCAAACGCCATTTCAAGTTGAGCGGTGTCCGCAACACGGTTAAACTACAGGTCAACGACATCGCCGAATCCAGTTTCCTCATGGCCGACCTCGACCGCGACGGCACGCTCTACGTCCTGCGTCTGGAAGTGGATGGCGAGTACTGGATTCCAAAAGACTGGAAGTTGAACGATAAACGTTAAACGATAAACATACATTAATCATTAAATATCATTCAAAGAAATGAAAAGAATCATCACTCTCGCTACCGTCGGCCTACTGACTGCGGCAAGCGCCTTCGCCCAAGGCGAAAACCCTCACGGACTCTACAAACTTCAGCGTCTCGGCTACGAGAACGGCCGCCCCGACCACGTTCCGGAACTGACGCAGTACAAGTACTTCTCGGACTTCGTGCCCGTGACGATCATGCTGATGCGCAACACGCCCAAAGAGTACATCTACGTCCTGAAGCAGGACGAACCGCACCCCTATGTCTTCACAGGCGACGTAGCCGTGGGCGAGGACGGACGCGGCACCCGCATCTACGGCACCGACAGCAATCACGTGACCGTGAAGTGGCACAACACCATCCGCCCAGGCAACGGAGACCTCTTCCCCATGAACCAGTTCATCACCGAGTACTATGACCGCAACGGCTTCGAACGGCAGATGCAGCGCTCCATCGAGATGCTGCAGCAGAAGCACGAGCAGCCCAACCACCGCCTCGCCGGCTGCTGGCGCCTCGTGGGAACCTACAAGCAAGTGGAAGGCGAGCGCGTGCTGACCAGCACACCTGCAGATACCTACAAGATCTATGGCGACAAGGACGTCACCTGCCTCATCTGCCGAGGTGACCAGATCATGGGCGCCACCATCCTCTACAGGGCTATGGAGTACAAGCCCGAGACGAAAGATGCCAACACAGCCGGTTTCAGCGAAGGGGGCAGCACCGAGAATGAAGAAGGCGCCGCCACAGCGGGAGTCATCAAATGGAAGAACGACAATAGCTTCGAGGCAATTACCATTCGTCCCAACGACACCGTCGTCGAAGAACTCTGGAAACGCTCCACACTCCCCGAATCCTTCCAAAAGCTCTTTGGCACGCAAAAGCCCTGACACGCCAACGATTGTCCCGCTGCCTCTTCCCCTCTTGCAAAGGCATCGTATGAAATAAGCAGTTAGTTGTTAATTAAGGACTTGTCCATTTGGGCAACCTCCGCGTCGTGAGGACGCGGAGGTTGTCTGCTTTCGTATGTTGTATTGAACCGCCGTCCCGCCCACCTCCATGAGTTGTGGCAGGGGCAAGGCACTGCTTTCCGCTTGAACACAAAAACTTTTTGCTACATTTACTCTTCATGCGCTCGATAGAAAGTCTTTTTAACATCCTCTGTGATTTAGTCCGTCTCGTTTTTACCTCCAACACATCGGCGCTTTGCCTTTTGCAGCAATTGGTGCGCTACTCATAGACAACAAACAAAATGCGCCCGTCTCACACTTTTTCCCTTTCCAAACTTTTGCTACCTCATGTATATAAAAGACGACGATTATAATTAAAAAGATACTCGTCAGCACCATCGCCTCCATTGTCATCAAACGGCGGAAAAAGGAATATCGTGAGGATTGTCATTTTTCATTGAAAATAATTTTGGGGATGGCCTTTTTTTGCTATCTTTGCAGCATAAACAATGGGGTTATGGAAGAAAGGCCCCCGAGGAAAAGTCCCTCCTGTACCTTCAAACTCTAAGGGGCAGATAAGATAATACGTATATACCATAATGATTCTCGTAGTTGATGACGATAAGAACATCCGGCTCTCGCTGAAGCTCATACTGGAGCGCAACGGATATGATGTGGCCTTGGCTGAGGGCCCCAAGGAAGCCATACGGATCGTCCGCAACACGCCAGCCGTGGAGCTGGTGCTGATGGACATGAATTACAATATGTCCACCGACGGTGAGGAAGGCCTTACGCTGCTGAAGCAAGTCAAGGTGTTCCGCCCCGACGTCCCGTGCATCCTGATGACGGCCTGGGGCTCCATCGACCTGGCCGTACAGGGTATGCGCGCTGGTGCCTTCGACTTTATCACGAAGCCGTGGGACAATGGCGTGCTGGTGGAACGGGTGGAGACAGCGATAAATGTGGCCCCCTCTAAATCCCCCCGAGGGGGGACTTGCGTTTCCATTGGGATTCCTGAGGATATGGTCGCCCCCCCTCGGGGGGGACGGGAGGGGGCTTCCCCTCAGGGGGGACGGGAGGGGGCCGGTGTTCCCCTGCCCTCCCTCGCCTCCATTTACGCCACCATTGCCCGCATCGCCCCCACCAACGCCCCCGTCCTCATCACGGGCGAGAGCGGCACGGGCAAGGAGCTGATAGCTGAGGCCATACACCGCCAGAGCCGGCGTGCCAACGGTCCCTTCGTGAAGGTGAACCTCGGCGGCATCTCCTCGTCGCTCTTCGAGAGCGAGATGTTCGGCCACAAGAAAGGATCGTTCACCGACGCCAAGGAGGACCGCGTGGGCCGCTTCGAACTGGCCAATGGCGGGACGATCTTCCTGGACGAGATCGGCGAACTGGATCTGGCCAGTCAGGTGAAGCTGCTGCGCGTGTTGCAGGACCAGACCTACGAGGTGCTGGGCGACAGCCGCACACGCCGCACCGACGTCCGCGTCGTCTGCGCCACAAATGCCGACCTGCGGACGATGGTGGCGGAGCACACCTTCCGCGAGGACCTCTTCTACCGCATCAACACCATCAGCCTGCATCTGCCGCCCCTGCGCCAGCGCCCCGAGGACATACCACCTCTCGTCGACCACTTCCTCCGACAGACCTGCAAGGATAACGGACTGCCACTGCCCACCATAAAACCTGAAACCATAGCTTACCTACAGACACTTCCCTTCCCCGGTAATATCCGCGAACTGAAGAATGCGGTGGAACGGACGGTGCTGATGGGCGAGGCTATGGCACTGCCCCCCTCCCGTCTACCCCGAGGGGGAGGGAACATATCCTCGGACGGACTATTGGGAACAATCGCCTCCCCTTGGGGGGGACGGGAGGGGGCTGGGGCTTCTTCCTCAACGTTGGAGGACTTGGAGCGCGCTGCCATAGCTACCTCTATAGAGAAGAATGCCGGCAACCTCTCTCTCGTGGCCAAGGAACTCGGCATAAGCCGCGGAGCGCTCTACAGAAAGATAGAGAAACATGGACTGTAAGGCTATACTAAAACAATTACTTCTTCACTAATTGAGATAAATATCTTTTCACTAATTACGATAAATATTATCCCACTAATTATGATGAATATTACCTCATTAATTATGACAAATATTGATTCCCAGGAAAAAAGAATAATTCATCATGATCTATGAGCAGCTATTTATTCCGATTTGATTGACGGAAAGATTGACGATGTTTCTTGAATGGTCCGCTCGGCATCCCGAAAGGTGACGCTTGATACCCCAAGAAGCGTCGCCAGCGCCGAGCGGACGTCGAAATAATCTCAGCAATTCTCGCGTTATGTCAAGATAAGACGTCAATCGACATAAATCTTATCGTCAATCTTCAAAAAAATATTTATCCCAAATTAGTGAAACAATATTTATCCAAATTAGTAAAAAGTCATTTATCCAAATTAGTGAAATAATATTTGTCTCAATTAGTGTAAAATCATTCTTCTCAATTAGCGTCAGGCATGAAGCTGAAGCATTTGTTCCTCATTCTCGTCCTCGGCATCCTCGCGGTGTCGGGCATAGCCTTGTACGGCACCTTTCATAGCCACCCCTGGCTGTTCTACATCACCGAGTGCTTCATCTTCCTTCTGCTTGCTTACCTCTACTATTTCTACCACAAAACACTGAAGCCATACGACACGCTCATCGGCGGAATGGAGCTGGTGCGCGACCTCGACCTGACCACACGCCTGGCCCTTTCGGGACAATATGAGACCGACGTCATCGTGCGCACGTTCAACGACCTGCTGTCGCGTCTGCGCAGCGAGCACCTCAGCCTGGAGGAACAATACACGTTCCTCAGCCTCCTCATCGAAGCCTCGCCCATGGGCGTCGTGCAATGCGACCTCGACGGCAATATCACGAGCCTGAACCCGGCCGCACAGCGCATGATGACGCCCGCCGTGCGCGAGGCTTTGCTCGCCGTGCCTCTCGGCGAGGAGAGGACCCTTCGTCTGTCCGGTGCCCCAGAGCTCTATCGCCTCAGTCACCCCTCGTTCCCCGACCGCGGCTATCAGCACCCCTTTTACCTCATCGAGTCTCTCACCAACGAGGTGCGCCAGGCTGAGCGGGCTGCCTACGAGCGCGTCATTAGGATGATTGCGCACGAGGTGAACAATAGCGTGGCGGGCATCGTAGGCGCGCTTGAGGAACAAGGAATGACGAATGACGAATCAGGGGGAATGACGAATGACGAATCTCGCTTCGCTCGAAATGACGAATCAAAGTTACTTTCCAATCCTGAAGGTAACTCTCATTCATCATTCGTCACTCGTCATTCGTCATTAAAAGAACGTTCGTCATTCACTTCCCGCCTGCGCTCCATGTCGGCCTTCGTCACCCGTTTTGCCGAAGTAGTGAAGATCCCGGCGCCCCAGCTGCAGCTGTGCGACCTGAGCGAGGAGGTGGAGGCTTGCCGCGTTTTCTTGGAGAACCTATGCCTTAGCTCCAATGTCCGTCTGACATTAGACCTGACGGACGACGCCATTCCCGTGCGCTTGGATCCTGTGCTGTTTCAGCAAGTGCTGGTGAATATCGTGAAGAACAGTGTCGAGAGCATCGGAGGAAGGAAAGGAGGCGAGGTCAGCATAACCACATCAAACCAAACGCTGGTGGTGACGGACAACGGTCTAGGAATCACAGACGCCGTCTCCCAGAATCTCTTCACCCCCTTCTTCTCCACTAAACCGGGCGGCCAAGGGCTCGGTCTCTTGCTTATCCGCGATATCCTCACCGCCCACGGTTGCAGTTTCAGTCTGCAAACCGACCCTGCAGACCACCTAACCCGCTTCAGCATCACTTTTCCTGCTTCCATACGCTGAATTTTATGCTTTTCTCATCAATCGATCCTCTTCAATGACATTTTTTCTTAAAAAAATTTGGTCGTATCGAAGAAAAGCCCTACTTTTGCACCCGCAAAACTCAGAAAGCCTACAAGAGGAGAGATGCTCGAGTGGCTGAAGAGGCACGCCTGGAAAGCGTGTAACCGGCAAAACTGGTTCCCGGGTTCGAATCCCGGTCTCTCCGCTTAGAAAGGCAGCCTTTAGAGTTAAGCGCTCTCGTACAGCAGACATGGGAAAGTCCTGTACGGCCAGCTCCCTTCGTCTCCCCCAGGGCTTGACCGCAGCAAGTGTAGTTGGTTGTAGCGGCGCGATGCAGATCGCTTTCCCACCCGCCTCTTTAGCTCAGTTGGCCAGAGCACGTGATTTGT
>JAFRNY010000033.1 GCA_017429945.1 Bacteroidaceae bacterium | reverse complement strand
TAATGTAAGATGAACCCTTTTTTGAAAAACTTTTTGTTTTTTGCATTACAGGACAGGGGAATGTGATCAAAACTCTAAAGAATTCTTCAGACTCGCGTTGCCCGAAGAAGAGAGGCAAGCGTCGAGCGTTGCCCGAAAGTTACAAGACTTTCGAGCTATTGATACAAGACTTTAGGGCTATTGTTACAGAACTTTCGGATGATTGTCCAAAGCCTTTCGGATGCCACTGCCATTTGATCCGCCTCACACGCCCGTTCGCATACGCCTATACATACGGTCGCATACGCCTATACAATAGGGCGTATATGCCTATTCAATAGGGCGAATCGCTCAATACAGCGACCGCATAAGCCATAAGACTTAGATTATAACATAATATGAAGGTGGACGAACGAATTATTTAGCTGAGGCAGAGCGAAAAAGCGAGAAAAACACGTGGAATCCCACATTTATTATTATCTTTGCAAAGAATTTGTGAACAACAAGAGTATTCTTCCTTACCTTACGAAAGCAAGCAGAGCTTGTGAAACCTAAAGTCACAATATATGAAAGAGAGAAACGTAGGACTCGTGGTGGCGTGGCTGCTGGCCATCGCTACGGCATGGGCCGGCCCCATCGACGAGAATAGAGCACGACAGATAGCTGCCGACTTCATGGCAGGCCACACGCGACAACAGACTACCATGCGCAAGGTGCGCAAGGCTCCCACGCTGACGCCTGCAGGCGACGGGACGGCAGCCTACTATGTTTTCAATGCCTCGCAGGGCGGCTATGTCATCGTGGCAGGCGACGACCGTGCGCCGGCGGTGCTGGGCTACAGCTACGCCGGGACTTTTGCCGACGATGATGTGCCCGAAGCTATGCAGGCTATGCTCGATGCCTTTGCAGAACAGATCACAGCGCTCGATGCTGGCGCCCAGGCTGCAGAGCTGCCCGCTGAGGGTACGGCCATACCGCCGCTGGTCGAGGCGCAGTGGTCGCAAAACCAGCCCTTCAACACCCTGCTGCCTCTCATTCCTTCCACAGGCAAACGCGCCGTAGTGGGTTGCGTGGCAACAGCTTTGGCCCAGGTGATGCGCTATTGGCAATGGCCTGCTCAACCCTCGCGCCCGCTACCGGCCTACACCAGCGAGACGCTGAAGATAGAGATGCCTGAACTGCCGGTGACCGACTTCGCGTGGACTCTGATGCAGGACAACTATGAGAAAACCGATGCCACGACCGACGCCGCCTTGGCGGCTGCTACGCTCAGCCTTTACTGCGACCAAGCCTTGCAGATGGATTTTATGGCATCGTCATCGGGTGCAGTAGCTTCGAACATACCTCACTACGGCGCCAAATACTTCGACTATGATGCCGGCGCACACATGGTCAGCCGCGGCAACTACAGCACTCAGGGCTGGGCCGACCTGCTGCTGAGTGAACTCGCGGCAGGGCGCCCCGTGATCTACAGCGCCAGCAAGCACGACGGCGGGCATGCCTTCATCTGCGACGGCTACGACGGCAACGGCCTGTTCCACATTAACTGGGGATGGAACGGCAGCAGCGACGGATACTTCCTTCTCAACGTGCTCGACCCCGACCAGCAAGGCACGGGCAGCGCCGGCGGAGACTATGGTTACATAATGAGCCAAGGAGCCATTGTAGGCTTCCAGCCCAACAGGGGCGGGCACGACGTCTTTGAGTTCACGGCCGTTGACGTCAGGCTCAACCGCTTCAATGGCACGCGCGAGACCACAGCCGACCCGTTCAAGATAACTGTCTCAGCTAAATTCTTCAACTACACCTCCGACACTATCAATGTGCGCTATGGCTGGGGACTTTTCGAGAATGGAGAGATGATAGAGAGGATTGCAAGCAGCTACAACTTAGGGCTTGCCCCTGACCGCCACATGAGTCAGAAAGAGCGTGAGCTGTCTGTCGGCATTGGCAGGACGTCCGGCACATATAGTATTATGCCAATGTACAGCGAGTATGGCCAGGACAACTGGCGCCCGTGCGTGGGAGCCGACCGCAACTTCATTGAAGTGACCATCGACGGAAACCAATGCCAAGTCATAGGCCATGGCACGGCTGCAGCCTATGACTACGCCATAAACGAGATAGGCTTCAGCGGCACCATGCACAAAGGCAGGCCCGTAAACATGGACGTGAACCTGACGAACACGGGACTGATGGACAATGCGATGCTCTATATGTTTGTCGACGGCAAGTTCTCTGCGGCAGGATACGTGGGACTGGCACCGGGCGAGACGGGCGACATCCGCTACAGTTTCCTCACCAACACCGCCGGCACCTACAGCCTGACATGGTCGTGGAACAGCGACGGAAGCAACCCCATTGCCACGCGCGACATCACCATCACCGAGATGCCGGCAGCACAGCTCACAGGAACGGTGCAAGTGCAGAACGTGACGGATGCCAATAACAAAATCATCACCAGCGACAGGTTCTGCGCAGTGCTCACCATCACCAACAACGGAACGACGGCCTATGACGAGGATATCACGGCCAGACTATACAAACACACCGACGGCAACAGTGGCACTGTCATTCAAGAAATAAGCCATCGCCTGACCTTGGCACCCGGCCAAAGCACTACGCTACAGTTTGACCTCACCGACGTCAACAGCAGCTGGAAGTACTTCGCCTTTTTCTACTATTATAGCGAAGGCACGATGATGAGGTTCGTAACTACGCCATTCTACACTATCAACGTACCCAAAATTCCGGCAGACCTAAGCGCATCTGATGCAAACATTCTCAACCTCGCCGAGGACGAGGCAGGCAACGAAGTCATCGACAGCGAGAAATTCAGCTACGAGCTCACTATCACCAATAACGGCACTCGGACCTATACCGACTACATCACAGCAAAACTCTCTGAGAAGTCAGGCGACGAGCAAAGCACGCAGGTGCAAACTATAAACCAGTACCTCACGCTCGGACCAGGCCAAAGAACCACGCTACGGCTTGAGTTCGACAACGTGGCCGACGGGCATAAATACTATGCCAACACTTATTTCCACAGCCTCGGCCAAGAGAAGCACCTCGGGCAGACTCGCGAGATAACCATCGTATTCCCTGTCATGCCCGGAGATGTCAACGGCGACAGCGTAATCACCATTGCCGACGTCACAGCCCTCGTAAACATCATCCTCGGAAAAGGAGAGCCGGCGAGCAGCAGCCTCAAGGCTGCCGATGTCAACAAGGACGGCGGGGTAACAATAGCTGACGTCACAGCTCTGGTCAACATCATACTCGGGAAGTGACTGATGCCGAATGATGAGCAGAAAAGGCATTTTGTTAAAGCCTCTTAAAACGCTTAAACTTTTTGCGTGAGAGGGCATCTTAGATTGAAATTTGTACTACCTTTGCAGAGCATTTGAGCAAACCAAAAGATAAAACAGCAATAATAACAGAAAAATATTATATGTATATGAGAAAGAATATTCTTAAGTCGGCTGCACTGCCGCTGATGGCCTGTGCACTCTTCCTCTGCTGCGGCGTCGGCTGCTCGAAGAAGCCCAAAATCGAGTATGAAACGACCACCGTGGAGAAGGGCAATATCTCGACAACAGTCACTGCCACGGGAACTATCGAACCCGTGACGAGCGTCGAAGTGGGCACTCAGGTAAGCGGTATCGTATCGAAAATCTACGTCGACTATAACTCCGAGGTCAAAGCCGGACAAGTCATTGCAGAACTCGACAAGACGAACCTCACCAGCACGCTGGCCAGCCAGCGCGCCAACCTCACCAGCGTGCAAAGCGCACTGGCCTATCAGAAAGCCAACTACGAACGCCAGAAGTCGCTCTACGACAAAGGGCTCATCTCCGCCAACGACTTCGAGCAGGCACGCCTCTCCTACGTGCAGGCTCAGCAGCAGGTGACCACAGCACGCCAGAGCGTGAAGCGCGCCGAGACGGACCTGGGCTACGCCACCATCACATCGCCCATCAACGGCGTAGTGCTCTCGAAAGCTGTGGAGGAAGGACAGACCGTGGCGGCTTCGTTCAGCACCCCTACCCTCTTCACCATCGCCCAGGACCTGACGGACATGCGCGTAATCGCCGACATCGACGAGGCTGATATCGGCGAGGTGAAGGAAGGGCAGCGCGTAAGCTTCGCCGTAGATGCCTTCCCCAACGACACTTTCGAAGGACGCGTCACGCAGGTGCGACAGCAGGCTACGACGGAGAGCAACGTGGTGACCTACGAAGTGGTCATCAGCGCACCTAATGCCGACCTCAAGCTCAAGCCCGGCCTCACGGCCAACGTGACAATCTTCACGCTCGAGAAAAACGATGTGCTAACCGTGGCCGCCAAGGCCCTGCGCTTCTCGCCAAACGAGGCTCTGATTGCTGAGGACGAGACCATTGAACCTTGCGAAGCACAGCACAAGCTGTGGGTGCGCGAAGGCAAGACTTTCAAAGCCTACCCGGTTGAAGTGGGCGTCAGCAACGGCACCATGACAGAGGTGGCAGGCGGCATCAAAGCCGGCACCGAAGTGCTGGCCGACATGGTGTTCGAAGCCGTAGCTGATGATGCCGACAGCCAGCAGAAGAGCAACCCCTTCATGCCCGGACCACGCAACCGCAACAATAACCAGAACAAGAACGGCAACCAGAAGAAATAGAGATGGAAAAGAAGGTCGTCATCAAGCTCGACAACGTGCGGCGCAACTTCCAGGTTGGCGACGAGACGGTGAAGGCTCTGCGAGGCATCTCGTTCGAGATACACGAGGGCGAGTTCGTCACCATCATGGGCACTTCGGGTTCCGGCAAATCCACGCTCCTCAACCAGCTCGGATGCCTCGACACGCCCACCAGCGGCGAATACTACCTCGACGGCGTCAGCGTGCGCACCATGCGCCGCAGTCAGCGAGCCCGCCTGCGCAACCGCAAGATAGGATTCGTATTCCAGAACTACAACCTGCTGCCCAAGACAACTGCCGTAGAGAACGTGGAGCTGCCGCTGATGTACAACAAAGAGTACAATGCCAAGCAGCGTCGCCAAGCCGCAATTGAAGCACTGAAAGCCGTAGGACTCGGCGACCGCCTGGAGCATAAGTCCAACCAGATGTCGGGCGGACAGATGCAGCGCGTGGCCATTGCGCGTGCGCTGGTCAACAACCCCGCCGTGATCCTCGCCGACGAGGCCACGGGTAACCTCGACACACGCACGAGCTTCGAGGTCCTCGTCCTCTTCCAGAAGCTGCACGCCGAAGGGCGCACGATTATCTTCGTGACACACAACCCCGAGATTGCCCAGTACAGCTCACGCAACATCGTCCTGCGCGACGGCAAGATACGCGAAGACACCATCAACAACAACATCCGAAGCGCCGCCGAAGCGCTCGCTGCGCTGCCGGCACCACAGGATGATTGAGAAACGTTTCTACTTTTCTACTTTTCAACGTTTCAACTTCAAAAATGTCATATCTCAACCTATTCAAAATAGCTATCAAGGCCATACTGAGCAACAAGGGACGCTCGTTTCTCTCGATGCTCGGCATCATTATCGGTGTCGGGGCCGTCATTGTGATGATGGCCATCGGACAAGGCTCCAAGCAGAGCATCCGCGAGGAGATACAAAAGAACGGCACCAATATGCTGACCATACGCCCCGGAGCTGATATGCGTGGCGGCGTGCGACTCGACCCCTCTGCCATGCAGACGCTCAAGCAAATCGACTATGAGACGATTCTCGCCGAGGCTAAGTTCGTAAACAAAGTGTCGCCTGAGGTGAGCACCAGCGGCCAGGCAGTGTTCGGAGCCAACAACACCAACTCCACATGCTATGGCGAGAGCCCCGACTACCTGGGCATACGTCTGTGGGAGGTGGAAGAAGGCGTGTTCTTCACCGAAGAGGACGTCAAGAAGTCCGCCAAGGTGTGCATCGTAGGTCAGACTATCGTCAAGGAACTGTTCCCCAACGGCCAGGACCCCTTAGGCAAGACTCTTCGTTTCAAGAGTATTCCGCTGCGCATCATAGGCGTGTTCAAAGGCAAAGGCTACAACAACTGGGGTATGGACCAGGACAACGTCATCGTGGCACCCTACACCACCGTGATGAAACGACTGGCGGCACAGACCCACTTCAACAGCATCCTCTGCTCCGCCGTCACCGAAGAGCTCAGCGACCACGCCATCGAGGACCTCACGCAGATCCTCCGTCGCACGCATAAACTTAAAGATACCGACGAGGATAACTTCACCATCCGCTCGCAACAGGAGATGATGGAGACCATGTCCTCCACGATGGACACCATCACCATCATCCTCGTCGTGGCAGCCGCCTTCTCCCTCCTCGTCGCCGGTATCGGCATCATGAACATCATGCTCGTCAGCGTCACCGAACGCACCAAGGAAATAGGTCTGCGCATGAGTGTCGGCGCACGCGGCCTCGACATCAGCAACCAGTTCCTCATCGAATCCATACTCATAAGCCTCACAGGCGGCATTCTCGGAGTGCTCTTCGGAGCGCTGCTCACGTGGGGCTGCAACACCATCATCGGTTATCCCGCCGTGATACCGGCATGGAGCGTAATCGTGAGCTTCGCCGTGTGCGTGGCTATCGGCGTAGGCTTCGGATACTTCCCCGCACAGAAGGCGGCACGACTCGACCCGATTGAGGCTATAAGATATGAGTGAGGAACTTTGAACTTTGAACATTGAACTTTGCGCTCGAGCTCGGCTCGCTTCGCTTGCGAAGAACATTGAACTTTTGGAACAGCGAGGGTAATGAAGCTTGCTTAGATTGCCGAGTCGCGACAAAAGTCAGCGAAGCTACCATTGAACGTTGAACATTGAAAATATAAAGTACTATGAAAAAAATTATTCTGATGATCATGATGGCCATGCCCCTGCTGGCATTGGCCCAGAAGACTGACGACAAGCCCTACCTCGCAGGCGCAGTGCCCGAGGAAGACGGACTGGTTGTGTTCACAAAAACCTTCGACACCGCTGGCAAGAGCCAGGCTGAGGTCTTTACCACTCTGCAGGCAGCCGTGAAAGAGCTGATGTCAGCAGCACGCCAAGACCTGCGCACACGCCTCGTCTCCGATGCCGACAACACCGTAGTGGCGCGCATAGAAGAGATTATGACCTTCAAGAAGAAGTTCCTCAACTGGGACCACGCTTACTTCCGCTACATCATCGCAGCCGAAGCGCTCCCCGGCAATAAGGCGAAGGTCACGATCCGCAACATCAGCTACAACTACGGCTTCGACCAGGAAGGCAACAACGGCGAAGAGTACAAGGCCGAGGAATGGATCTCAGACAAAGCTGCCATCAACAAAGCTGGCACGAAGCTCTATCCCCGCAGCGGCAAGTTCCGCCGCAAGACGGTCGACCGCGTACAGGAGATTTTCCAAACCATCGGTCAGAAGCTGTAACCAACTCGAAAGTTTATTAAAAACATCCGAAAGTTGAGTAATTTATCTATACAAAAAAAGCCCTGCATACAACGATGCAGGGCTTTTCTTCTTATATTTGAGAACATCAGAAGTCAAACTCCACGCAGAAGCGTACGCCATGCTTCTTCACGCCCGGATAGTTTAGATAGTTGAGACGCCTTACATAATCTATGCGAATGATCTTGAAGATATTGTGCAGACCCACGTTAAGTTCCATATAAGGCGTCGATGACATGGGATGAACAATCGTCACACCTTCGCGCGAAGGCATTTCAAAGAGGTCGCGAGAGCCCGCGTTGCGCTCTGCAAGAGGATCATTCCTTGAACTCAGATGGCCATAAAGAGCCTTGAAACCGATGACCTCGCGCAGCTTCAACTTCTTCAGCAACGGAATCCGGTTGAGCAACTTGCCCGAGAGGTCCCACTCGGCCATGAACGAGGCGTAGCGGTCGTTGACGAACTCGAGGTTGTTGATCATCGAGAACATATTGCGCGTGATGATATAGCTGTTGTTCGCCACAGGCATGATAAGCAATGGGAACGGCACTCGGTTCCATTGTATGCCACCACGTACGCTGAGGTCGATGCGGCCGTAAGAGTTCAACCACACGCGCTCGTAGGCCGTGAGCTCTGTGAGGTTGTAGCGGTATTCGTTGCCCAGCACACCTTTGAGGCCAAACGTATGTGCGAGCGAGAAGACCGGATTATTGTGGTTGACGACGTGGCGCCGCTGCTTTGTGTTGACGATTTCCTCGCCCGGAGCCCAGCGCACAGAGGCCATGATGTCTGCCATCTTGAAGATGTCTACGTCTTCACCATTTAGGCGACGATAAAAGAGTGAGCCCCTGGGAGTTAAGTTCGACGCCTTAAATTGGAGTTTGAAATCAACGTGAGCATTCGTCTCGAGCGCGTAGCGGGCTGTCCACTGGCGGTTCAGCATCAGGTGGTCGACGGTCTGAGTCTTGAGCGAAATCCAGGCGTTGTCCTTGTCGCGACCGTTCTGCCACATAAAATCTGAGGGCGAGAAAACATCCTGCCGGAACGAAGCCATGATCGAATGGCGAGGCCACTCGTTGGCGCTCTGCTGCTTGCGAAGGAACGAATATTCCACCTCGGCCTGCCCATACCACTTATGACTACGAGTTCCATAAGAGGCATAGCCTTTGAAGAACAGATGCGGATGCAAAAGTGCCGTCGACTGTCCGCCCAGGCGGAAGCGGTAGCCGTCGGTGGTGTTGTGCGACACGGTGCTCATAAGCGGGCCCAGGTCGAAGCGGCTGCGCTTGGGGTCGAGGCTGGTGGGCACAAAGTTGCTTACGACACTACGCGCAAGGAACATTGGCAGGCTGCGCAGCGAGCGGGCACGTAGGGCTGCGGTCGTTGACGCCAGGTTATTTTCGGCAGTGGACAGGCTGTCGGGGCGATAGCGGGCCCACAGCTGCTCGTCGTCGGTCTCGGCACTGCCCTCGCGACGCACGTCGCTCGGAAGGAAATAGACTTCGGCAATACTGTCGGTGCTGTAAGCACTGTACTGCGTGGCACGATGGAGCATTGCCAGACGCTGCTTCTTGACGACGCCGAACTCTGCAAAGAGGTCATCGGTCTGAAGCACGCGCTGACCATTGGGCAAATCGGTGAAGCGCTGTTCGATGACGAGGTTCGAGACGAAGTTGACACTCGAGCGCAACGGCAGGCGCAACGAGCACTGTTGCACGCGCCAAGTGCTGTCGGCAAGCACGTTGATATAGCCCGAGAAACCGAAGTCCTGCGGGTTCTGAGGTACGAAGTTGAGCCGGATGACGCGCTCGCGGTTGACCTCGCACGTGTCGAGGATAAAGAACTGGAAGAACGAGATTGCCGCACGCGACGACAGCGGACTGGTGAACTTACGTTCGAAGAGTGTGATAACATCATCGTAGATATTGACGTCGGTAAAGACACTCTTCAACACTGTATTCACCATATCGCCCTCAACAAACATATCTGTCAGGCCCTCAGAATGAGTGGCAAGGACGTAGTTGCGCTCAAGCTTAGGATTGCGGCGCCACAGATGTTGAGTGGCTGTCTCGGTGTAGCCGAAGGGCAGTATATACTTTCCTGTCTGTGGGCAGTACTCTATCTGACGCTTCAGCAAAGGTTTCTGGAAAAGCGCCAGGGAATCTTTCGCGCGCGTACTTATATTATTGTACGCGTAAGTGATGCGCTGGTATTTGTTGTAGCGGACGAAGTCGTTGTGGCTAAGATCATGGTCGGCCTTGGCGGCAATCACCTTGCGCATAAGCTCAACGGCCGGATTTCCTTTTCGACGATAGCGCCGGTGCTTGGGCTTGACTGTCACCTCCGCAAGGTCGCGTTCCTTTATATCAGTCTCTTCCTGGCCCCAGACCGTAAGGCCGAGGGTCAGACAGAGAATGGCTAAAAGGATACGCTTTGTCATCAGCAGGCTTTAAAACTCATATCAAGGCCCTTGACGCTGTGTGTGAGAGCGCCAACGGAGATGAAATCGACGCCGCATTCGGCATAGTCGCGCAAGTTGTCGATAGTGATGCCACCGCTCGACTCCGTCTCGAAGCGATGGTTGATGATTTCCACTGCTTTCTTTGTATCGGCAGGCGTGAAGTTGTCGAGCATGATGCGGTCCACTCCGCCGATGGCCAGAACACGATTGAGTTCATCGAAATTGCGGACCTCAATCTCTATCTTCAGGTCCTTGCCCTTGGCTTTGAGGTATTCGTGGCAACGGTTGATGGCGTTCTCAATGCCTCCGGCGAAGTCGACGTGGTTGTCCTTAAGTAGGATCATATCAAAAAGGCCGATGCGATGGTTGCAACCGCCGCCTATCTTCACGGCTTCTTTCTCGAGCATACGCATGCCGGGCGTGGTCTTGCGGGTGTCGAGCACACGAGTGCCGGTGCCCTCGAGGCGCTCGACGTATTTATGCGTCATGGTGGCTATGCCCGACATGCGCTGCATGATGTTGAGCATCAGACGCTCGGTCTGCAGCAGACTCTGCACGCGCCCAGTCACTACCATAGCTACGTCGCCGGGACGGACGTGGGAACCATCGCCCATGAACACCTCGACCTGCATCTCCGGGTCGAAGCGGTGGAACACGCGTTTGGCTATCTCTATGCCAGCCAAGATGCCTTCTTCCTTGATCAGAAGCTTGCTCTTGCCCATGGCGTCGGCAGGAATACAACAAAGAGTGGTGTGGTCGCCATCACCTATATCCTCGGCAAAGGCAAGGTCGATAAGGCGGTCGTTAAGTTCGTCTACTGTATACATTTGGTTTATGGTTTTTGGGTTATCGTTTATAGTTAAAGACATCATTCAAATCGCATCACACGAGCCGGATGAATACGCGAGACAAGATGCGTCGGGATGATGAGTGTCAGCACGGAGATTATCAGCGAGGCCACAACCAGCAGAACTATCAGCGGCCACGAGAACTCGATGGGGACGGTGTCGATGTAGTAGGTGGCAGCGTCAAGACGCACGAGGTGGAATTGTTTCTGGGCAAAAGCCAGGCCGAGGCCTAGCAGCAACCCCAATGCCACACCACGCAAGACCAGCCTGGTGGCAAACTGCAGGAAGATGGCGCGTATTTGCCCGTCGGTGGAGCCAAGACTCTTCATCACGGCGATGAAATTCGTGCGCTCAAGGATTATGATGAGCAGGCCCGACACCATGGTGAACAGGCTGAGCACGAGCATAAGTATTAGGATTACGTAAACGTTAGTGTCGATGAGGTCCAACCAAGTGAAGAGTCCGGGATATAGTTCCTTGATCGACTGCACAGAAAAATCGACGCCATAGGCATCCTGGCGATGGTTGTAGGAGCGCACCAGCTCGGCCGTAAGGCGGTCCATATCGCCGAAATCATCTAACAGCAGCTCAACTCCGGCGCATTGGTCCGACTCCCACGAATTCAACTTTTGCGTAGTATAGAGGTCGGTGAACACCAGTCGGCCATCGAACTCGCGCAAATGTGTCTCATAGATGCCTACTACCGTGAAACGGCGCGCTTTCACCTGCTCTGAGAAGAAATAGGCAAAGACCTTATCCCCCACCCCGAGCTTGAGCTCACGGCTCACAGAGCCCGACAGGACTATCTCATTCGAACCTTTCGTGGCGGAGAAGCGCGGCAGGCGCCCTTCGATCAGGTTTGAAGCGAGGAAGGTGGTGTCGTATTCCTCGTCGACACCGCGAAACACCACGCCCTTGAATGCCTCGTCGGTCTTAAGCATTCCGCTCTTCGTGCAGAAACGCTGAACATGGGCTACGCCGGGCATCTGCCGCAGGGCCGTAGTCATTGTGTCGGAGAAGGCTATTGGCTGTGCTTCGGCATTATAGATGCTCTGATAGTTGATAATCTCAATATTACCACCGAAGCCAACTACCTTCTGACGAATCTGACTCTTGAAACCCAGCACGATGCACACCGACAGGATCATCACCATAAGACCTACAGCAATGCCCCAGACGGCTATCGTTACCGCCGGGCGCGACACCCGCCGCTCTTCGTTTCGAAGGGCGAACAGACGACTGGCTATGGAAGAGGCGAAGGACAATGAAAAGGTTGAAAGGTTGAAAAGTTGAAAAGTTATTCGCAGAGCGCGCTCGGCATCCCAAAGGGTGACACTTGACACTTCAAGAAGCGACCGAAGGTCGAGCGCTCAAAGTATGGAACGAGCAAAGCTCGAGCAGAAGGAAACGGACTGAACCCGTTGTTCTTGACAGGTCACGCTGCAAGCGCTAATCCTTTCTTCCATTATATGCCTCAAGGGCCTTGCTCAGGATGTAGAGCGCTCGCACGAGATCATCTTTCTTGAGTACGTAGGCCAGTCGCACTTCGTTGCGCCCAAGGCCCGGCGTAGTGTAGAAGCCGGCGGCGGGAGCCATCATGACTGTCTCGCCCTCATAGTTGAAGTCGCGCAGGCACCAGGCGCAGAAGTCCTCGGCATCCTCCACAGGCAACTTGGCCACGGTGTAGAACGCGCCCATAGGAATGGGACTGTAGACGCCGGGGATTCGGTTTAGGCCGTCGATCAAGCACTTACGGCGCTCAACGTACTCGTCATAGACGTCGCGGGCATATTCCTCGCCAGCGTCGAGCGACGCCTCGGCGGCTATCTGACCGATGAGCGGCGGCGACAGGCGGGCCTGGCAGAACTTCATCACGGCCTGGCGCACCTCCTTGTTCTTGGTGATGAGCGCACCGATGCGGATACCGCACTCGCTGTAGCGCTTCGAGACGGAGTCGATGAGCACCACGTTGTCCTCGATGCCCTCCAAATGGCAGGCGCTGATATAGGGCGAACCGGTGTAGATGAACTCGCGATAGACCTCGTCGGAGAAGAGATAGAGATCGTACTTCTTCACAAGGTCGCGAATCTGATTCATCTCGCGACGGGTGTAGAGGTAGCCCGTAGGGTTATTAGGGTTACATATAAGTATCGCGCGCGTGCGCTCATTGATGAGTTCTTCAAACTTCTCCACCTTGGGCAGCGAGAAGCCCTCTTCGATGGTCGTCGTGACGGTGCGTATGACGGCGCCGGCCGAGATGGCAAATGCCATATAGTTGGCATAGGCAGGTTCTGGCACGATAATCTCGTCGCCCGGGTTCAGGCACGAGAGGAACGCGAAGAGCACAGCCTCCGAACCGCCGCTGGTGATGATGATATCATCGGGCGTGACGTCGATATTGTACTTCGCATAGTAGTCGACCAGCTTCTTGCGGTAGCTGAGGTAGCCCTGCGAGGGCGAATATTCGAGTATCGTGCGGTCGATACCTCGGATGGCGTCGAGGGCAGCCTTAGGCGTGGGAAGGTCGGGCTGACCGATATTGAGGTGGTACACTTTTATGCCGCGCTGCTTTGCAGCGTTGGCCAACGGAGCCAGCTTGCGGATAGGCGAAGCCGGCATCTCAACACCTCGAATAGATATCTTGGGCATATGTATTGAATGATGTTTCGTGTTTTAGCGGTGCAA
The DNA here is from genome assembly GCA_017429945.1 of Bacteroidaceae bacterium. GTDB lineage: Bacteria > Bacteroidota > Bacteroidia > Bacteroidales > Bacteroidaceae > Physcousia. The sequence continues at coordinate 8,854 of JAFRNY010000033.1, read as the reverse complement.
ATGTACGCTTTCTTGCTGAAAACAGCAAAGAAGCAGGCAATAAAATAGCGTCTGAAGGCTATTTAAGTAATTTTCACTTTTCTTTTTTGCAAAAAGGCTTGCCCCGTTCAAACTTTTTGGTTTATTTTGCGCTATGATTGTTTAATTCAAAATCATTTACCTATGGAAGTAAGCAAGCTTTCGGGTCTGAAACGTGAAGATTTTCAGGCCACTATCCAAGGTAAGCAGACCGACTTGTTCACTCTCGTGAATCAAGCCGGAAATGAGGTCTGCATTACCAATTACGGCGGCGCCCTCGTCGCTATCATGGTGCCCGACAAGAATGGCAAGATTGCAAACGTCATTCAGGGACACGACACCATCCAGGGCGTAGTAGACAGTCCCGAGCCATTCCTCTCGACGCTTATCGGGCGCTATGGCAACCGCATCTGCAAGGGACATTTCACCCTCGACGCCAAAGACTACTCTTTAGCCATCAACAACGGGCCCAACCACCTGCATGGCGGTCCTACAGGATATCACGCACGCGTATGGGATGCTGAGCAGCTTGATTCCCAGACCCTCGCGCTCCACTATTTCTCGCCCGACGGCGAAGAAGGCTTCCCCGGAAACCTCGACATCAAAGTAGTATATCGTTGGACCAACGACAACGAGCTCGTAATCGACTACGAGGCTACTACCGACAAGAAGACTATCATTAACCTTACCAACCACGGCTTCTTCGCACTCGCAGGCATCGCCGATCCCACACCCGACATCATGGACCTGCAGTGCCAGATCAACGCCGACTTCTTCATCCCCATCGACGACACGAGCATCCCCACGGGCGAGGTTCGCGCCGTGAAGGGCACTCCCTTCGACTTCACAACAATGCACGCCGTGGGCGATATGATCGATGCCGACGACGAGCAGACGCGCAACGGCGCCGGCTACGACCACTGCTTCGTGCTCAACAAGCGCGAGGACGGCGAGCTCAGCTTCGCAGCCAAGATCCTCGAGCCTAAGAGCGGACGCACCATGGAGGTCTATACTACGGAACCCGGCGTGCAGGTATATACCGACAACTGGGCAACAGGCTATCCCGGACAGCTCGGAGCCACCTTCCCTCGCCGCTCGGCTATCTGCTTCGAGGCACAGCACTTCCCCGACACGCCCAACCGCGGCCACTTCCCCAGCTGTGTGCTCCGTCCCGGCGAGAAGTACACTCAAACCACCGTCTATCGCTTCGATGTGGAGAAATAAGCTCTGGCTCGCAAAGCTCAAGCAAAGATTTAACACCGCAAAGATAAAAGGTAAATAATCAATAACTAAACTAAACACTATGTCTCAAGAAAAGAAACAATGGGGAGCGATTATCGTGATGATTGCCCTCTTCGCTATGATTGCCTTCGTGACGAACTTGTGTTCACCTATGGGCGTCATCGTGAAAAACCAATTCGGTACATCTAACTTCCTGGCCATGGTCGGCAACTATGGCAACTTTATGGCCTATCTGGTCATGGGCTTCCCCGCCGGCCTGATGATTCAGAAATACGGCTACAAGAAGACAGCCCTCATAGGCCTGGCTTTCGGTATCATTGGTATCATCATCCAGTGGCTCTCAGGCTGGGGCGGCTTCCTTGTCTACCTCATCGGAGCCTTCATCTCAGGCTTCTGCATGTGTATTCTCAACGCCGTTGTTAATCCTATGCTTAACCTGCTCGGCGGCGGTGGCAACAAGGGTAACCAGCTCATCCAGACCGGCGGCGTGTTTAACTCGTCGGCAGCCGTGGCCGTCTACATCATCATGGGCGCTCTCATCGGCGATGCCGCCAAGGCTAAGATCTCCGATGCCACACCCGCTCTGATGATCGCCCTCGCTATCTTCGTAATAGCATTCGTAGTGATTGCCTTCACCCACATCGAAGAGCCCCCTCAGCCCGTCAAGGTCAAAGGCGAGAAGGACCCACACTCTGCTTTCTCGTTCCGCCACTTCAACCTCGGCATCCTGGCCATCGGTCTCTATGGCGGCGTGGAGATGGGCATTCCCGGATATATTCTTCAATACCTCACCGCAGCTAAGGACGCCGCTACGCCCGGTCTGGCCATGGATGCAGGTTATGTAGGCACTCTGTCGGCCGTATTCTTCCTGCTGATGCTCATCGGTCGTTTCGTAGGCGCCAGCGTAGGCGGCAAGGTAAGCACCAAAGCCATGATGACCTTCGTCAGCGCATTGGCCGTAATCCTCATCCTGCTCGGCATCTACCTGCCCACCGACATCACCGTGAGCGTTCCCGGTATCGACTACGCTAATATGTCTGTCCTGTGGGACAAAGTGCCCGTCGGCGTCTTCTGCTTCCTGCTCGTAGGCCTCTGCGCCAGCGTCATGTGGGGCGGCATCTTCAACCTCGCTACTGAGGGCCTCGGTAAGTACACCGCTATCGCTTCCGGCGCCTTCATGACCATGGTTTGCGGCTTCGCCATCATGGTTGGTATCCAGGGCCTCGTTGCCGACTGGACCCACAGCTACCTCATCTCGTTCTGGGTGCCGCTGCTCTGCGCACTCTACATCCTCTACTACTCTCTCTGGGGCCACAAGAACGTCAACACCGACATTCCCGTAGACTAATCTTACACATTAATTAATAATATCAGACCCATAGTCCCCATTGGTCTGCCCCCCTCCGAGGGGGAAAAGAGGGGGGCAACTACCACTATGAAACTTACAATTGAAGATGTTCGCAGCCGCTTCATCAAGCACTTCGATGGCAGCACAGGAAATGTTTATGCCGCTCCCGGTCGCATTAACCTCATCGGCGAACACACCGACTATAACAACGGCTTCGTGTTCCCCGGCGCCGTGGAGCAGGGCATGATCGCTGAGATTAAGCCCAATGGCACACGCAACGTCGACGCTTACAGCATCGACCTCAAGGACCGCGTACAATTCTCGCTCGACGACCCCGCAGGCCCCAAGGCTACCTGGGCTCGCTACATCTTCGGCGTATGCCGCGAGATGATGGCTCTGGGCGTTCCCGTAGAAGGCTTTAACACCGCTTTCGCAGGCGACGTGCCCCTCGGCGCAGGCATGAGCTCATCGGCAGCCCTCGAGAGCTGCTTCGCCTTCGGCCTCAACGACCTCTTCGGCGACAACAAGATCGACCGCCTCGAGCTCGCTAAGGTAGGTCAGCGCACCGAGCACAAGTACATCGGCGTCAACTGCGGCATCATGGACCAGGCTATCTCTTGCCTCGGCAAGGCCGGACACCTCATGCGCATGGACTGCCGCTCGGGCGAGGTGGCCTACTTCCCCTGGAACCCGAAAGGCTACAAGCTCGTGCTCGTGAACAGCAACGTGAAGCACGCCCTCGTAGGTTCGCCCTACAACGAGCGCCGTCTCAGCTGCGAGCGCGCTGCTGCTGCAATCCACGAGCTGCATCCTGAGGTAGAAAGCCTGCGCGATGCCAGCTACGAACAGCTCGACGAAGTGAAGGACAAGATCAGCGCCGAGGACTTCAAGCGCGCACACTACGTCATCGGCGAGCGCGAGCGCGTGCTCACCGTCTGCGATGCCCTCGAGGCTGGCGACTACGAGCTCGTAGGTAAGATGATGTACGAGACCCACGAAGGCCTGTCGAAGGAGTATGAGGTAAGCTGCGAAGAGCTCGACTTCCTCAACGATATCGCCAAGGAACAGGGCGTCACTGGCAGCCGCATCATGGGCGGCGGCTTCGGCGGTTGCACCATCAACCTCGTCGACGAGCACTACTACGACAGCTTCGTAAAGGCCGTCAAGCAGCAGTTCAAGGCCAAGTACGGCAAGGAGCCCGTCATCATCGACGTAGTCATCGGCGACGGAGCACGCAAGCTCTGCTAAAAAGTCCTATTAGACTTACACAGTAAACCCTTAAGGGTTGGACAGTAAAACAACTTGTTTTACTCCAAAACCCTTAAGGGTTTCTTCGTATACATACGGGTGTATCTGCCAACACGGCCGGTTGAATTGGCTTACACAACCGGTTGAATTAGCTTACGCGACCGCATGAATTGGCTTACGCGACCGGTCGAATTTAGCGATGGGTCTGCGCACCTTTTCGCAGATTAAAGATTGCTGCCTCAGGCTTAATCCGTCGAGACGATTCAAGAAGATGAACAAAACGGTGCCGTGACCCGTTTTTCTGCTTGATTTACCACTTTTTCGCATGACTATAGAGCCTCAGAGAAACCTTTTTTCGAAAAAAATGATGTTGAGAAGAAAAAAAAGTGTGTGTACGACACCTCATATAAAAAAAAGTATTAACTTTGGAGCGAAATATACATATATAGGCACGTTTTCCGACCAAAAAGACGCATAAAATCATTAATCATACTAACTATTCACTTATCAGCATGAAGACTATCTTTAAAAGCTTCCTCACCGGAGCTGCTGCAGTAGCCATGATGGCCGCTTGCACCGAGACAAAGACCGCTGAAGCCGAACTGACAGCCAGCGGCCTGAACCCTGAAGCTTTCGTCGATTCTATCGACGGCAAGGCCACAGCCCTCTACACGCTCAAGAATACCAACAGCATGGAGGTGTGCATCACCAACCTTGGTGCGCGCATCGTCAGCATCATGGTGCCCGACAAGGACGGCAAGATGACCGACGTCGTCCTCGGCTTCGACAACGTGAAGCAGTACGCCGACCGCGTCAACACGCCCAGCGACTACGGAGCAAGCATCGGCCGCTATGCCAACCGCATCAGCAAGCATCAGATCACAATCAATGGCGAGAACTTCGACCTCGTGCCCAACGACGGCGACAACACCCTGCACGGCGGCCCCACAGGCTGGCAGTATGCTGTCTACGAGGCTCAGCAGATCGACGACAAGACCCTCAAGCTCACCATCGTAAGCCCCGATGGCGACAACGGATTCCCCGGCAACGTAACGGCCACTACCACCTACACCCTGACCGACGACAACGCCCTCGACATCCAGTGGGAAGCTACCACCGACAAGGAGACTGTCATCAACCAGACCAACCACGCCTACTTCAACCTCAACGGCGACTTCTCGCGCATCGGCACAAACATGGTGCTCTACGTCAACGCCGACAAATACACGCCCTCTGACGTACACTTCATCCCCACGGGCGAAGTGGCAGACGTAGCAGGCACTCCCTTCGACTTCCGCACTCCCCGCGCCCTCGACGAGATCATCAACGACACTACCTTCGAGCAGATTAAGAACGCTGGCGGCGTAGACCACAACTTCTGCCTCAACACCTACGATATGGACACCTTCCGCGGCGACGACTCGCAGGTGGCAGCAAGCCTCTACAGCCCCGAGACCGGCATCCTTCTTGAAGTGTTCACCGACGAACCCGGCATTCAGGTGTACAGCGGCAACTTCCAGGGCTCAGGCGCCGGCGCCGACCAGCCCCACAAGCTCGGCCTCATCTATCCCAAGCAGGTTAGCGTCTGCCTCGAGAGCCAGAAGTTCCCCGACACGCCCCACCATCCCGAATGGCCCACAGCTAACGTCAAGCCCGACGAGACCTATCGCAGCCACTGCGTTTACAAGTTCTCCGTAAAATAAAGTCGTAAATCGTTAATCATAAAATAATTAAATCTTTAAATCCCATTATGAACTGGAGTTCACACGAATTTATCTGGCTCGACTGGGCGGTTCTCGCCATCGGCCTTTTAGGAGTTGTTGCTGCCGTGTGGTATGCAATCTGGAAAGACAAGAAAGCCCAGCAGGGCGAGGACTCGTCGGCCTACCTCTTCGGTAAGGGCGAGCCGTGGTACGTCATCGGTATGGCTATCTTCGCCGCCAACATCGGCTCGGAGCACCTCGTAGGTCTGGCCGGCACAGGCGCCAAGGACGGCGTAGGCATGGCCCACTGGGAGATGCAGGGTTGGATGATCCTCATCCTCGGCTGGCTCTTCGTGCCCTTCTATCAGCTGCTTATCAACAAGATGGGCAAGATTATCACCATGCCCGACTTCCTGAAGTTCCGCTACACCCAGCGCACGGGCTCGTGGCTCTCAATCATCACCCTCGTGGCCTACGTGCTTACGAAAGTCAGCGTCACGGCCTTCACCGGTGGTATCTTCTTCAAGTACCTCCTCGGCATTCCTTTCTGGTACGGCGCCATCGGCCTGATTGTCATAACAGCCATCTTCACCGTCTTCGGCGGCATGAAGGGCGTAATGACGCTCTCCTCCATCCAGACGCCGATCCTCATCATCGGCTCGTTCCTCGTGCTCTTCCTCGGCCTCTCGGCCCTCGGCGACGGTAGCATCACAGCCGGTTGGGCTAACATGATGGCTGCTTGCAACGAGGCTCACAACGGCTTCGGCACGACCCACATGTTCCACACCGACCCGGCCGACCCGATGTACCCGCAATTCCCGGGCTACGTCGTCTTCCTCGGCGCCTCGATCATCGGTTTCTGGTACTGGTGCACCGACCAGCACATCGTACAGCGTGTGCTCGGTCAGGTTCCCGGCGAGGACAATGCCAAGGTAATGGCCCGCGCTCGTCGTGGCACCATCGCCGCAGGCTTCTTCAAGATTCTCCCCTGCTTCATGTTCCTCATCCCCGGCATGATTGCCTATGCCCTCTCGCTCAAGGCCGGTAGCGGCATCGAGATGGACATCACTAACCACGAGTCGACCGACGGTGCCTTCGCTATGATGGTGAAGAACATCCTGCCCGCCGGCATCAAGGGCATCGTCACCATCGGTTTCGTATGCGCCCTCGTAGCTTCGCTCGCAGCCTTCTTCAACAGCTGCGCAACGCTCTTCACCGAGGACTTCTACAAGCCCATGAAGAAGGGCAAGAGCGAGGCTCACTACGTATTCGTAGGCCGTATGGCCACAGTCGTAGTCGTGCTGCTCGGACTGGCTTGGATGCCTATCATGATGAACATGGGCAACCTCTACAGCTATCTGCAGGACATTCAGTCGCTCATTGCTCCCGCTATGGTGGCTGTCTTCACTCTCGGTATCTTCTCTAAGAAGATCACCCCGAAGGCCGGCGAATGGGGCCTCATCGGTGGCTTCTGCATCGGCATGCTTCGTCTCGTGACCAACGTCATCACCGACTCCGGCAAGGCAGTGATGGACGGCGCCTTCTGGAATGCCACCTCATGGTTCTGGCAGACCAATTGGCTCATCTTCGAGTGCTGGCTCCTGGTGTTCATCATCGTGCTGATGGTTGTCGTCAGCTGCTTCACGCCCGCTCCTTCCAAGGAACAGGTCGAGGCCATCACCTTCACTCCGGAGTTCAAGAAGAGCATCCGCGAGAGCTGGGGCATCTGGGATATCGTTGGCACGCTCGTGGTCATCGGTCTCTGCGCTTGCTTCTACTGCTATTTCTGGTAAATACAATCAGGTGGAAAGTTGAGACACGCCCTCTCAACTTTCCGCCACCTCCTTATAAACTGACATCATCATGGCTCCCTCTTTCTATGGCCAGTATCCTAAGTTCCACGTCGCCGTGGACTGCATAATCTTCGGCTTCGAAGCAGGCAAACTCAAGGTGCTGCTTCAGCAACGCCCCTTCGAACCACGACAGGGCGAATGGTCGCTCATGGGCGGTTTCGTCAAGCGCAACGAGGATGTCGATGCCGCTGCCGAACGCGTGCTCAACCAGCTGACCGGCCTGCACAATATTTATATGAAGCAGGTCGGGGCTTTCGGCTCCGTCAATCGCGACTCGGGCGACCGCGTCATCTCCGTGGCTTACTTCGCGCTGGTCGATATTGCTAAAGTCAACCACGACCTCAACCACCAGCACTCAGCCTACTGGGAGGACATAGATGAACTGCCGCCACTGCTCTTCGACCACAAGGAGATGGTAGAGAAAGCGCTCTACCGCCTTCGCACGATGCTCCACAGCCGCCCCATTGGCTTCAGCCTGCTGCCGCCGCTGTTCACGCTGTCGCAACTGCAGCAGCTCTACGAAGCCATCCTCGGCCAAAAGCTCGACAAGCGCAACTTCCGCAAGCGCATCGGCGACATGAAGTTCGTAGAGAAGACCGACCTCATCGACAAGGTCAATTCGAAGCGAGGTGCAGCCTTGTATCAGTTCAATAAGGAAGTGTACGAAGAATCCAAACTGTTCAAACTATAACACATTAATTATATATATGCTAGAAGAACTCAAACAAAAGGTATTCAAAGCCAACCTTGACCTGGTCAAGCAGGGCTTAGTAATATTCACCTGGGGCAACGTCAGCGGCATCGACCGCGAGAAGGGCCTCGTCGTCATCAAGCCCTCAGGCGTGAGCTACGACGAGATGAAGGCCGAGGACATGGTAGTCGTTGACCTCGAGAGCGGCAAGGTGGTCGAAGGCGACCTCAACCCGTCGAGCGACACGCCCACGCACCTCGTTCTCTACAAGGCTTTCCCCAACATCCAGGGCGTCGTCCACACGCACTCCACCTACGCCACAGCCTTCGCGCAGGCAGGCCGCGACATCCCCAACATCGGCACCACGCATGCCGACTACTTCTATCAGGACATCCCCTGCACGCGCGACATGACCGAGGCTGAGGTTAAAGGGCAGTACGAGCTGGAGACGGGCAACGTCATCGTCGACGAGATCCTGAACATCCGCAAGATCAACCCCGACCACACGCCCGCCGTCCTCGTCAAGAACCACGGCCCATTCTCCTGGGGCACCTCGCCCGACAATGCCGTCTACAACGCCAAAGTCATGGAGCAGTGCGCCAAGATGGCTTTCGTCGCCTTCAGCGTCAATCCCGCCCTCACCATGAATCCGCTGCTGGTCGAGAAGCACTATATGCGCAAGCACGGGCCAAATGCATATTATGGCCAGAAGCCTCGGAGTTGAAAGTTGAAAGTTGAAAGTTGAAAGTTG
>JAFRNY010000032.1 GCA_017429945.1 Bacteroidaceae bacterium | reverse complement strand
TTGGAGACCCTGTGCCCGTCGAAATCAACTTCTATGTCGAAGATGCTGAGGGAAATGACCTTTTAGATCCTGACAATCCGAATGCATTCAAGCCGGGAAGCATCACCGTAACGTGCACAGAACACAAAGGAACGGACAAAGTAAGTTATCATATCGGAGCTTATGACGGCAGGAGACGAAGCGGATGGTTCGATGTCATCGTAGCACCTTTTTACCTCGATGTGAATCTGACACAGAAGAGGTATCTTGTCAACATCGGCAACTACTATTCAGCATGGCTTGCGAGCAGCCCGGACAAGGAGGTGGAGATAGAATGGCCCGACGGCAGCAAGGACAATATAGTCCTTAAATATAGTGAATCGAGATCTAAAAAAGGACTATTGCGCCAGCATGGATACATCTTGCTGAATGGTGAAAAGAAACCATGGCCTGATCACTTCACTATTGTCAAATGAATGACGGCCGGTTGCATCTGGGGATGCGGCCGGCCGTTTTTCTATATGCAATAGGGCGCGTGGGCGGATGCATGCGGGTGTGTGGGCCGATACAATAGGGCAAATAGGCGGATGCGATAGGGCGTGTGGGCCGATGCGATAGGGTGCATCGATAATGTTTTTTTCGAAGATTGACGATTGATTGACGTGGATTGACGTCTTAATCACAGGGGATATGGACGCTTTATTCGATGTTTTTATTCGACGTCAATCTAAACGTCAATCTACATCTGTTTCATTCAAGTTTCGGATGTTTTAAACCAGAACTTTCAATTATTTATATGTCAAGAATTAGAGCGCTCGACCTTGGTCGCTTCTTGAGGTATCAAGCGTCACCCTTCGGGATGCCGAGCGGACACTTCAAGAATTAGAGAATTTAACTCATGGAAATGAATTAGCTAGAATCAAAAGAAGGTTTTTGCCTTGCAAAAACTTTTCTCCAATTCTTAATAATTCAATGTTTGCCTGCTTTGAAAAATTCTATAATTCTATAATTCTTGATAATTATATCCGAAACTTGAATAATTGCGGCCGGGCGCGTCGCTCCACACTCCCAAGACGTTCGGCCATAACTCTTAAGACTTTTGTCTGAAACTCTTAAGACTTCTGGAACAAGCGTCAGCCTGCGGGATGATTTCACGAATGACATGTGCGGTAGAAACGAAACAAAATTTTTTGTTTTATTTCTACCGCACATGTCATCAGAAAATGATGTCTTCGTTGAGAGTCAACGACTTACAATGTAAGATGAACCCTTTTTTGAAAAACTTTTCAAAATGCGACATGGAGTGCGAGCGGATGCGATAGGGCGTGTGGGACGATGCGACTGTCCCCATTATCGCGTCGGGCACCGTCTATCTTCCGAAGCCATCGGGTGAGAGACGAGAGTGCGTATTATAATTATATGTGTGCGCTGACTGAAAAAAGGATGGAGCGGGAGAGGTTTTTTGGCTAAAAGTTTGGTCGTGAACGCATATCGCATTACCTTTGCGCGCGCAAATTAAGCGATAATAATTTTGTTCACCCACATATATGACTGAACTCATTGCCAAAACTTTCCAGGGGCTGGAACCCCTGCTCGCACAAGAACTGACAGAGTTGGGAGCTACCGACATTCAGATAGGGCGCCGAATGGTGACCTTCAGTGGCGACCTCGAGATGCTCTACCGCGCCAACTTCTGCCTGCGCACGGCCATCCGCGTGCTCAAACCCATCAAGCACTTCAGGGCCCGCTCGGCCGACGATGTCTATGAGGCCGTGAAGGCCGTGGACTGGAGCCAGTACATGACGCCACAGACGACCTTTGCCGTCGATAGCGTGGTGTTCTCAAATGAGTTCCGTCACTCTAAGTTCGTGGCCTATAAGGTGAAGGACGCCATCGCCGACCAGTTCCGCGAGCGCACAGGGTCGCGCCCCAACGTGAGCATCACAAACCCCGACCTTCGCCTGCACATACACATCGCTGAGTACGACGCCACCCTCGCCCTCGACAGCAGCGGCGAGAGCCTGCACCGCCGCGGCTACCGCCAAGAGAGCGTGGCAGCACCGCTCAACGAGGTGCTGGCCGCCGGCATCATCATGATGAGCGGATGGCATGGGCAGACAGACCTCATCGACCCCTTCTGCGGCAGCGGCACGTTCTGCATAGAGGCTGCGCTGATAGCGCGCGGCATAGCGCCGGGCGTGTTCCGCCAGGGCTACGCTTTCGAGAAATGGCCCGACTTCGACCGCGACCTCTTCGAGCGCATCTACAACGATGACAGCGCCGAGCACGACTTCGAGCACCATATCTACGGGCGCGACAACGACCCGAAGGCCGTGGGCATAGCACGTCGCAACGTGCGCGCTGCAGGGCTATCGAAGGACATCACCATCGACGAGGCCGACTTCCGCACCACAGAGCTGCGGCAGGCAGACCAGCAGGCCATCATCATCACCAACCCGCCCTACGGCGAGCGCATCTCCACGCCCGACATCTTAGGCCTCTACAAGACCATCGGCCAGAAGCTCAAGCGCGAGTTCAGCGGCGGCGAAGCTTGGATACTGAGCCTCCACGAGGAGTGCTTCGAGCAGATAGGTCTGCGGCCCTCGATGAAGACGCCGCTCTACAACGGTTCGCTCGAATGCGAGTTGCGCAAATATGTGCTCTTCGACGGACGCCTCGACGAGCACCGCGCTGCCGGAGGCGAAATCAAGACGGGCGAGGAGCGCCACCACAACGCCACGCGCAAACCTTTCAAGCGCCGCGAGCGCGACGATGAGGATGCCGGCGCCGCACGCACGCATTTCCGCGGACGCAGCGAGCGCTCGTTCGGTTCCGAGAAACCTCGCCGACACTTCGACCGCGAGGATCGCGACTTCGAGGGCCGAGGCCGTGAGCATGGCAACCGAGGGCGCGACTTCGGCAAGAAAGGCCGTGGCAATGACCGCCGCAGCTTCGGCGACCGCCCTAAGCGTTTCGACGGCGACGACCGCCGCGCCCGTCAGGAAGCCCGCCGCCGCTTCTTCGGAGGAGAGCAGGAGGGGAGTGGAGAGTGAAGAGTTAAGAGTTAAGAGTTAAGAATGAAGAGTGAAGAGTTAAGAATGAAGAGTTAAGAGTTAAGAATGAAGAATGAAGAATGGAGAGTTAAGAGTTAAGAATGAAGAGTTAAGAATGAAGAATGATATTTCGTTTAGCGGTTAGGGTTTAGGGTTTAGCGGTTAGGGCTTAGCGGTTAGAGTTTAGCGGTTAGCGGTTAGCGTTTAGGGTTTAGGGCTTAGCGTTTAGAGTTTAGCGTTTATAGAGCACCGCTGGTAGACCTCACACTCATCATTTTTACCCAGCCCCGGGTTGAGTTCCGGGCGGTCCGTCCGCCCGGGCTGCCTCTCCCTTCGGGAATGAAGAATCCTCCGCACTTTTAGGATAACAATTCGAAAACAACACAAATAAGTTTATGAGACACATTATCAGAAAGACTTTTATGCTGGCTGCAGCCCTGTTGCTGCTGGCCGGTAACCTACGGGCCGACGAGGGCATGTGGCTGCTCGGGCGCACCGACAAGAAGGCCATGGACGTGGCACGCAGCCTCGGACTACAACTCACCGATGCCGAGCTCTACGGCGAAGACGGCACCTCGCTGAAGGACTGCGTCGTCGACTTCGGCGACTACTGCTCCGGCGTCATAGTGTCGAAGGACGGACTGCTCTTCACCAACCACCACTGCGGCTATCGCGCCATTCAGCAGCTCTCGACTACCGACGACGACATCCTTGGCAACGGCTTCGTGGCCCGCACACGCCAGGAGGAGCGCCCTGTGGAGGGCCTCTACGTGAAGGTGTGGCAACGCGCCGAGGACATCACGGCGCAGGTTGAGGACTCGCTGCAGAAGATATATTCCAACCAGACCCTAGGCCGCAAGCTCGGGCGCCAGCGCCAGGCTGTGCTCTACAGCCAGTACTTGGGGCGCATTCTCATGGAAATAGCTGCCGCCGCAGAGCAGAAGGCCGGACAAGCCGGGCAGAAAGGCATCGTCTGCGAAGCCAAGGCCTTCGAGGGCGGGCGCCTCTATCTGCTGAACTTCTATCGCCAGTATTCCGACGTGCGCCTCGTGTTCACCGTGCCACAGACGCTCGGTAAGTTCGGCGGCGACACCGACAACTGGATGTGGCCGCGCCAGACGGCTGACTTCAGCGTCTTCCGCATCTACGCCGACGCCCAAGGGCAGCCCGCCGACTACGCGGCAGAGAACGTGCCCCTGCAGCCTAAGCGCTGGGCGCGCGTCAGCATCGACGGTTTCGACCAGGGCAGCTACTGCATGACCATCGGCTACCCCGGCTCCACCAGCCGCTACCTCTCGAGCTACGGTATCGACGAGCGCGTCAACGTGACGAATATCCCCATGATTCAGGTGCGCGGCAAGAAGCAGGAGGTGTGGACCCGCTGGATGCGCCAGGACCGCTCCGTAGGCATCAAGTACGCCTCGAAATATGCATCGTCGAGCAACTACTGGAAGAACTCGCAAGGCATGAACGAGGCCGTCAGCCGCCTCGGCATAATCGAACAGAAGCAAGAGAAAGAGCAGGAGATACGCCGCTGGTTCTCGGCCGACAAAGAGCGCCGCGCACGCTTCGCGCGCATGTTCCCCACGCTGAAGAAGAGCTATAAGGCCCGCCACGATGCCCGCTATGCCAGCGGCTTCGTCAACGAGACGTTCTTCCGCGGTATGGAGATTGTGAACTTCGGCCGCCTCGCAAGCACATACGCCGCCTCCCACCCCAACTACCGCCAGACCGTTGTCGACTATATGCGCACAGCGTATAAGGACTACGACCCGCGCGTGGATGAGGAGACGATGGCCGTGCTGCTCGAGAACTACGCCCAGCAGGTCAGCTCGAAGTACCTTCCCCGCTTCTACTCCGTCATCCGCAAGAAGTACGGCAACGACTACCGTGCCTACGCCCACGACATCTTCGCCAAGAGCAAGCTGACGACCTTCGAAGGCTGGTATGGCCTGACCAACGCCAAAGTGCGCTCGTCGGTGCAGATTGCCGACTCGCTCGAGCAGGCTGTCCTCGACGAGAAAGCCTACCGCCAGTACGTCGAGAGCGACCCCGCCGTGGCCCTTGCCAAGCAGGTGCAGGAGATGAGCGAGAGCGTCATCACCGCACCACTCACACGCACAGCACCCACCATAGCCTACAACGAGAACCTGCTCACACAGGCCGTGCTCGAGATGGAGATGGACAAGCCTCACTACTCCGATGCCAACTTCACCCAGCGCATGAGCTTCGGCATCGTCAGCGACTACACTAATGCCGGCACGCACCACGACTTCCTCACCACTATGCCCTCGCTCATCGAGAAGATCGAGAAGCACGGCGACAACCCCGACTACGCCATGCAGGCCGAGATCCTCGCGCTGCTGAAGTCGCACGACTACGGCCGCTATGCCGACAAGAAGAGCGGCGAGCTGCCCCTCTGCTTCCTCACCACCAACGACATCACGGGCGGCAACAGCGGCAGCCCCATGTTCAACGGCCGCGGCGAACTCATCGGCTTGGCCTTCGACGGCAACTGGGACGCCCTCTCCTCCGACATCAGCTTCGATGCCAACCTAACACGCTGCATCGGCGTCGACATCCGCTTCGTGCTCTGGCTTATGGAGAAATGGGGCAAGGCCGATCATCTCGTCAACGAGGTAATGGGCAAGTGAGAATATAAAATGAAACTTTCTAAGAACAACGAATTTCACTAATTATACGAATTAATCGTGCCCTACGGCTTACATTCGATTATAAGTGTTGACACTGCGCAACCTATAATTCGTATAATTAGTGAAATTCGTTGTTCTAAAATAAATGAAGAATGAATAGTGAAGAAAGGAGTGCTCAGCCGCATCCGTTGCACCAATTTCGGTTCTGTCCCGAGTGCGGCTCCGACCGCTTCGTAGAGCGTAATGCCAAGGCCAAGCACTGCGAGGCATGCGGCTTCACCTACTACTTCAACCCCTCGGCTTCCACCGTGGCGCTCATAGAGCGCACGGCAGACGACGGCTGCGTGGAGTGGCTCTGCGTACGCCGCGCCAAAGAGCCGGCACGTGGCACCCTCGACCTTCCCGGCGGATTCTCGGATATGTACGAGTCGAGCGAGCAGGGCGTCTGCCGCGAGGTGCGCGAGGAGACAGGCCTCGAGGTCGAGAGCGTAGAATTCCTCTTCTCACTCCCCAATCAATACCTCTACTCGGGTTTCAACGTTCATACGATAGATATGTTCTACCGTTGCCGCGTAAGCGACACCGCCAACGCCCGCGCTGCCGACGATGCCGGCGAAATCCTATGGCTCCGGCCCGCGGACATCAACCCCGACGACTTCGGACTCGCCAGCATACGCGAAGGCGTGAGAAGACTGAAAAATGGCTGATGACATTTTTAGATTAGGGATTCTTCAGACTCGCTTCGCTCGAAAAAGCTTCGCAAGCGCCGAGCGAGGGAATAGATCATACTATTGATGAATGAGATCTACATAAACGATAAACCATAAACCATAAACGATAAACCATAAACGATAAACCATAAACGATAAACCATAAACGATAAACGAAAATTGCTCCTCCCAACCACATACCTCGGCCCCATCAGCTGGTGGCAAGCACTGACGCAAGCGCCGTCGGTGCGTATCAGCACGGCCGAGCACTACGTCAAGCAGACCACCCGCAACCGTTGCCGCATACTCATGCCCGACGGGCCGCAGGACCTCGTAGTGCCCGTATGTGCTGCGCCCAACCACACCCCCGTGCGCGACATTCGCATCAGCGACCACGGCCAGTGGCGCCACCACCATTGGAGCGCCCTGCGTACGGCCTACGGCAAGAGCCCCTTCTTCGAGTACTATGCCGACGACTTCGCGCCCTTCTATGAGCACCGCTACGATTTCCTCATCGATTTCAACGAAGGACTCCGACGCCTCGTGACAGAGCTTCTCGACGTTGACACGCCCGTGAGCCTCGCCACAACCTTCGAGCCACTTAGCCCCCTACCCCAGCCCGACGTGCGCCCCTACTACCAAGTCTTTGCACAGCGCCTCGGCTTCCAGGCAGACCTGAGCATAGCCGACCTCCTCTTCAACCTCGGCCCCGAAGGCCTGCTTTACCTCACAAATAGTCAAAAGTAGAAAAAACTTGTCCTATGTCAATAAATAGGGCTTCAGGTGTGTTATTCTTACAAATCGTTTCGTCACGCGCCATAAAAGCAATACTTTTGTAGCGCAAACGACAAATATAGTAAGAAATGAAAGTCGAGAACGCAGTCAAATACACATCACTCATCGTGAGCATGTCAAGCTCCGCACAGTGTTGTTGCGCTAATCCCCAAGGTTAGCGGCACGTTCTCTTATTACTAAAGTTAACACAAACCCGAAGCAATAAATAAAACACGGAGCTCCGCTGACCTGACATTACAGGCCAGCGGAGCTTTTTTATTAACTAAACCCTAAACACTCAACTATGATCTACAACAGACTTACCGACCTCATCGGGTCAACACCGCTGCTCGAAGCCCAGCAGCGCGAAGGACAACAGGCACGCATCCTGCTCAAACTCGAGTATTTCAACCCCGGCGGCAGTGTCAAGGACCGCATAGCCCTGGCAATGATTGAAGATGCCGAACAGCAAGGCCTGCTCAAGCCCGGAGCCACCATCATAGAGCCCACCAGCGGCAACACCGGAATCGGTCTGGCTTGGGTAGGCGCCAGCAGAGGCTACAAAGTAGTGCTTACCATGCCTGAGACGATGAGCCAGGAGCGTCGCAACCTCCTGAGGGCCTACGGTGCAACCATCGTGCTTACGCCTGGCAGCGAAGGTATGAAAGGAGCCATCCGCCGTGCCGAGGAGTTGCGCGACGCCACGCCCGGAGCCGTGATCCTCGGACAGTTTGTCAACCCCGCCAACCCTGCCATGCACGAGCGCACCACGGGCGAAGAGGTGTGGGCCGCCACAGACGGCGCCGTCGATATCTTCGTGGCTGGCGTAGGCACAGGAGGCACCGTCAGCGGAACAGGGCGCACACTCAAGCGCCACAACCCCGAAGTGCAGGTCGTAGCCGTGGAGCCACAGACATCGGCCGTGCTATCGACCGGCGTAGCAGGCAAGCATGGCATACAGGGCATAGGCGCTGGCTTCGTACCGCAGACCTACAACCCTGACGTCGTCGACGCCATCGTCCCCATAGCCGACGACGACGCCCGCGCCGCAGCACGCTCGCTGGCTCACACCGAAGGTCTGCTCGTAGGCATCTCTTCGGGTGCCGCCTTCGCTGCCGCCCTCCAGCTGGCACGCCAGGGCGAGAACGCCGGCAAGACCATCGTGGCTCTGCTGCCCGACACCGGCGAACGCTATCTCTCCACCGGACTTTTCGACCAAAACTAATATGCAAGGACTACAACTTCCCACCGCCACGCAGGTCGACAGCCTCCTCGAGCTCGTCGGCCGCGTGCTTTTTCCCGACGTCTTCGGCAGCGGCAGCGAGAGCGAGCTGCAAAGCCGCCTCGCTGCCTTCATAGACATTGTATTAAAAGCTCAACCGCAGGACATCACGCCACAAGCAGAAAGCAGCACGGCCGCTGTGGCCGATGTATCAATGAACGGCCGCCCGGCACCCGCACCCCTGCAGACGGCTGATGACATCAGCCGCGAGTTCATGCGACGCCTGCCATCGATAGGCAAACTTCTGAAAGCCGACATCGAAGCCGTAGCGGCCAATGACCCCGCAGCCACATCGCACGTCGAAGTGATGTGCTGCTACCCCGCCTTCACGGCCATGCTCCACTACCGCGTAGCACACGCACTCTACGAACTACGAGTGCCTCTGCTGCCACGCATCATCACCGAACGAGCCCACGAGCGCACAGGCATCGACATTCACCCCGCTGCGCAGATAGGGCCTGCCTTCGGCATCGACCACGGCACGGGCATCGTCATAGGAGCCACGGCCATCATTGGCGCAGGCGTAATGGTATATCAAGGAGTGACCCTCGGAGCCAAGCACTTCACTCGCGACAGCGACGGCCATATGCTCGACCTGCCGCGCCACCCCATCGTTGAGGACTACGTCACCATCTACTCCAATACCTCGCTGCTCGGCCGCATACGCATAGGCCACCACTCCGTCATAGGCGGTAACCTCTGGATCACACACGACGTGCCACCCTACTCTCAGGTGCGGCAGTCGCGCGCCCTCCAGCAGTCCGGCTTCGTCGACGGCGATGGGATATAGGCACTAACACATCCGGTCGAATCCTCTCACACGACCGGTCGAATCCTCCTATACAACCGGTCGAATCCTCCTATACATCCGGTCGAATAAGCGCACACATCCGGTCGAATAAGCGTGCCCGACCGGTCAAGTCAACAAGCTATGGGTTAAGTTCTCGGCGGTCCGTCCGCCGAGCCTCATCTCTCCCTCCTTACAGCTTCTCTCCGAAAGCGAGGTCGCCGGCATCGCCGAGACCAGGCATGATGTAAGAGTGTTCGTTGAGTTCGGGGTCGATGACAGCGCACCAGAGAGTGATGTCGGTGCGGTCGCCAAAGACTTTCTGGAGATGATTCACACCCTGCTGCGAGGCTATGACAGCGCAGAGATGCGTATGGGCCGGTTGCCCTTTAGTCAAGAAGGCCTGATAGGCCAACTCCATCGACTCGCCCGTTGCAAGCATGGGATCTACGAGCATGAGCGAGCGACCGTTGAGGTCGGGTGTGGCGATGTATTCAATGCGCACATCCACCTCGCGGCACTCCTTGTCGCGATAGTAGCGGTAGGCCGATACGAAAGCGTTGTCGGCATGGTCGAAAACGTTGAGAAAACCGGTGTGGAGGGGCAGTCCGGCACGAAAGACAGTGCCGATGACAATGCGGTCGTCCTCAGTAGATGCGGAGGCAATGCCGAAAGGCGTCTCTACGAATTTAGTGCTGTAGTTGAGCGTCTTGGATATCTCGAAGGCCATGGCCTCGCCTATTCGCTCAAGGTTGCGACGGAAACGCTGACGGTCGCGCTGAATGGTGACGTCGCGCAGTTCGGCTACGTAACGGTTAATGATAGTGTTTTGTTCGGCAAAGTTGATCGTTTTCATTACAATATAAGTTAGAGGTATATTTGTCAACGAGTTAGTCTGCCAATCTGTTAACCTGTTAACGCGTTAATTTGTTAACCTGTTAATCTGTTAATTTGTTAACCTGTTAACTTGTTAACCTGTCCCCGCCCCTTAGTTGCTTACGATAAGCGTGTTGCCGAATTGGTTGAAGGTGGCGCGGTAGCGGTAGAGAGCACGGCCGGCATCGCCTTTAGCTACGATGCCTTGGCTGTTGAGGTCGTAAGTGCGTCCGCAACGGCTACAATAGGCCAGTCCTCCTGCTTGCAGCTGAAGGTTGCGCGTGCTTGAGAAATCATCGTAGCAGGGGCATGAGAGGTCGAAGGCCACTACGTGTGCGACGTCGGCTCCCGGCTCAGGAATATTCGGACAGCCTACAATGAGGCCGCTGAGCCCAAGAGCAGGATGCACGCGCGTATCGGCAGCCGTGAGCGGACGCGCAGTGGTCGTCTTCAGTCCGGAGAAGATGAAGTTGGTGCCATCCATACGCACGGTGCAGAACTCACCGAAACCTCCGAGTGCGGCGTTGAGTTCGGGCACAGTATTAGTGTAGGTGAAGGTGAAACTCACGCGAGCGCCGGTGTAGTAAATGCTGTCGGCTTTCTGGCATGAGATACACAAAGCGAAAAGTGAGAAATGGAAAAGGAAGAATAAAAGAATGGTCCGCAGGCTCATGCGGGACTGCAGTAACAATGATTTATGGAAACTCTCATTTTTCATTGCTCACACTTCATTATAGCTTTTTCTCTTTTAATCTTTCTCTTTCAATCGCTTATTGTTTCTTATGTCTACTTTGTGTCCTTTGTGCAGCGAAGCAGCCTTTCTCACTCTTCACTCAGTGCCTTCTCAGCCTGCTCGGCACGTTCGAAGTGGAAATCGGCGAGAAGGCGGTCCATGAGAACTTTAATCTCTTCGTTGCAGAGTCGCCCGATGCTTCCGGCATGAGTATGGTGGATTTCCTTAACGGGTTTGAAGCGTCCGGCCTCGATGTCAAGGCCCACTTTCTTATAAGCATCGCGGAAGGGCATGCCGTTGGCTGCGAGGCGATTTACTTCCTCCACGGAGAACATAAGGTCGTAGCGCGGGTCGTCTAGGATATGGTCGTTCACGCGAACACGTTCGATAATATATATTGCCATTCGCAAGCAGTCTTTCAGCTCATCGAAGGCCGGCAAGAATACCTCTTTTGTTATCTGCAGGTCGCGGAAATATCCCGACGGAAGGTTGTTAGTGATGAGTGCAAGCTGTGTGGGCAGTGCCTGCAGCTTGTTGCACTTGGCGCGTGTAAGCTCGAAGACATCGGGATTCTTCTTATGCGGCATGATGCTGGAGCCGGTGGTGCAATCGTCGGGCAGCTTCAGGAAGGCGAAGTTCTGCGAACTGAACATGCAGGCGTCGAAAGCGAGTTTGGAGAGTGTGCCAGCCACGGATGCGAGAGCAAATGCCACGTTGCGCTCCATCTTGCCGCGGCCCATCTGGGCGTAGACTACATTATAGGCCATCGACTCGAAACCGAGCAGGCGCGTCGTCATCTCGCGGTCGAGGGGGAACGAAGATCCGTAGCCGGCAGCGGAACCGAGCGGGTTGCGGTCCACCATATGGTAGGCAGCCTGGAGGAAGAGCACGTCGTCGGTAAGACTCTCAGCGTACGCTCCGAACCATAGTCCAAAGCTCGACGGCATGGCCACCTGCAGGTGTGTGTAGCCAGGCATGAGCAAGTCCTTATACCGTTCGCTCTGCGCCTGGAGCTCGCTGAAAAGCTGATGAACGAGCTCAACCACTTCGCGCAGCTGGCGGCGTGTCCATAGTTTCAGGTCGAGCAGCACCTGGTCGTTGCGCGAGCGTCCGCTATGAATCTTCTTGCCGATATCGCCCAGGCGGCGCGTGAGCAGCAACTCGACCTCTGAATGCACGTCCTCGACGCCCTCCTCTATCTCGAAACGCCCCGCGCGTATGTCGGCCAGAATGCTGCGCAGTTCTGCGAGCAAGACGGGCAGTTCGTCAGGCTGAATCAAGCCGATGCTCTCGAGCATCGTGGTGTGAGCCATAGAGCCGAGCACGTCGCTCTCGGCCAGAAAGGCGTCGAGTTCGCGGTCACGCCCTACGGTGAAGCGCTCAATCTCTGCGGTCATCGTCGTGGACTTCTGCCAGATAGGCGTTGCGCCCTTCTGCTCATCGGTGTTTATGAGGGGAGTTGTCATCTCGGCATGTTTGGTTTCGGGATCAATATCTATTGCTCCAAATTAGTAATATAAAATTCGCAGGCCCCGCCTTGCTTTGGAAGTTAAAGACGAAATGTTGCCTTCGGCCTAAGCTTCCGAATGTCAGGCTATCAGAAGCCGTAAGGGATCATCGCCAGCATGTCGGCCAGCTTCTCTACGCCCTCCTGCAGGGGTTTCTTGGCCATCTGCTTGATGAAGAAGTTGAGGTCGGCACCCACGGTGCACTTCATCTTGCTCTCGTAGGGCGATGTAGGCAGGAGCTGCACCCAGAGGTTGGCTGCTACGGGCGCTCCCTCTACGGCAAACTTCACGCACTTAGGCTCGTCGCGCTCCACGATGCGCAGGGCTATGGGGCCCAGCGGCGTGTCGGGAATGGTTATGGAGTCTTGCGTGAACTCCAGTTTGGCTGCCATCTCAGCAATCTTGTCTATCTTGTCCTCAGGCACCTGCCCCGATGCGCGCAGTTGTTCGGCGAAGGCGGGGTCGGCAGCGCGCTCCTTTATGGCCTCGAGGTTAGTGAGGTCGGCCAGCTTGGCAAAGATTGACGACTGCGGGTAGTGCACCTGCTTTACGTTGCTTTCGTATTTTGTCATTGTTATCCTTATTTTCTTAAACCTTAATCCTTAATCTCTAATCCTTAATCCAATTACCCTTGCCACTGCGACGGATTCTTGCGCCACTCCTTGAGCAGAGCGATGTCTTCGGCCTTGACATAACCTATCTTAAGGGCCTCAGAGACGACGGCATCGTAGTTGGTAAGCGTCACGAGCTCTACGCCTGCATCCTTGAAAGCTTTGGTGGCTACATCAAAGCCATAGGTGTAGGAAGCTACCATACCTATCACCTCGCAAGCGCCGAGACGCAGGGCCTCAACGGCCTTGAGACTGCTGCCGCCGGTAGAGATCAGGTCCTCAACGACCACGACTTTCATGCCGGGCTTCAGTTCACCCTCGATGAGGTTCTCGAGTCCGTGATCCTTGGGTTTAGAGCGCACGTACACGAAGGGCAGCGAGAGAGCATCGGCAACGAGTGCGCCCTGCGGGATGGCTCCTGTGGCTACGCCGGCTATGGCGTCGGCCTCGGGGAAGCGCTCCAAAATGATACGCGCGAGTTCCACCTTCACGAAGGTGCGGAGCTCTGGGTAAGAGAGCGTCTTGCGATTGTCGCAATAGATGGGTGATTTCCATCCGCTGGCCCATGTGAAGGGGTTTGTGGGTTGCAGCTTGATGGCTTTGACTTTAAGCAGCTTGGCTGCGAAAATCTGTTCTAAAGTCTTCATAGTAATATCACTTTTACGTTTAATAGTCGTTTGTTGTTTATGGTCTTGTGGGCGTGGTTTATTATTTGGGCGCAAAGTTATAACAATTTTATTAGACTCAGCGGCTTTTAAATCATAAAAACTCAAAAAAGAATGAAAAAAGTTTGGCCGGGAGAAAAATAAAACGCAGCTCTTCTCACGAAGAACTGCGTCCAAGCTATGAACAAATCTTTCTGTTGAATCTCTCAGAATAACTTAAGATACACATAAGGATGAAATGTGTCTCTTTGCTTTTTCTACCGCATCACTGCGCCAGTAGTGCTTGTGCTATTCTGCGGAGCCCTCTTGAAGGTGAGGGCAATCCTGCAATCAACTTACCTTAACTAACTTACCTAAAGTCGAGTAGCCGTTGCTACTCTTTGGATGAAAACCTTTAAAACTAACCTAATACCATGAAAAACCGTATGTTTTTGAGCCTCTCACGAGGCCTTGTCTTCTGTTTGACGCTGCAAAGGTACGGCTTATCCGTGTAACACATACACTTTTATGCCTCCTTTTCTTTTCTTTTTCTTCTTTTATTGACATATATCAAAGAGAAAAAGAGCGTCCGGGTACAAATAGTCACAAATTATAAGTCCGGCGGTCGGAAGTGAAGGGGAGCTAAAGGGGAGCTAAAGGGAAGTTAAAGGGAAGTTAAAGGGAAGTTAAAGGGAAGTTAAAGGGAAGTTAAAGGGAAGTTAAAGGGAAGTTAAAGGGAAGTTAAAGGGACGATAGACTATACCATGGGTCAAATGTAATGTCCCTTTAACTTCCGAGCGAGTGAAACGAGCGATAACTCCCTTTTAACTTCCCTTTAACTCCCCTTTCGCTCGAGCTCTGCTCGCTTCGCTTGCGAAGAACTCCCCTTCTACTTACAGCTCAGCAGCTATCGCTTTCTCAAGGTCGGGAATCTGCTCGCCGCGCGCTTTGAGCTCGGAGCCTCGTCCCACGATGAAGTAGGCCGGCAGGCTGTTTACGCCGTAGAGCTGAACAATATCGTTGGCGATGCCTTCAGCGCAATAGACGCACACCCATGGCAACTTCTCGCACATGGTCTTCCAATAGTGCTCATCGGAATCGAGGCTCACCTGCATGATCTCGAGGCCGCGGTCGTGGTATTTGGCATAGAGCTCGCGCAGGAGAATTATGCGCTGCTGGCTCTGCGGCAGGGCGTAGGCAGTGAAGTCGAGCAGGACAACGTTGTCGCTGAGGTCGGTGAGGCGGCGCTCACGCCCTGAGATGTCCGGGAATCCGAAGTCGATGACGCCCACTTCATGCACCTTGTCACTGTCGAGTTGCAGTTCAAAGGAGCGTGCGGGTCGGGTATTCTGCAGTCCGCGTATGGCAATATTACGCAAGTTCTCGGTGCGCAGGGCAGCAGGATAAAGTTCATCCCACTGCGTGGCTACGGCGGCGAAGTATTGCACATCGCTCTTGTCGCGCTCAGGATCAAAGATCATCTGTGAGCCTATGGTCTGGAAAAGAGCAAAGTAGGCTGCCGGCGATGCGGGGTCGGCAAGGATGTAGTCGCGCTTGAGCGTCGTCTTGTACTGCTCAACCAGCTGCTCCATGTGCTCGCTCTTCTCGAGGTCGGAGAGACTGCCGTCAGCCATCAGGCGTCGCAACTGCTGCTGCAGCTGTATGTTGAGCAGCGAGATAGTCTTCATGGTACGCGAGGCGTCGTTGCCCTCTACCTCGTAGTCGGTAGCCATGCGCTCGAAAGGTGCGGTGATGGTGATTGCCTCAGTGGAATCATGAGCGAAGTTGACTACCGTCTGTGCTATGCGCAGGCGATAGAACTCGGGCGAGGCCGTGGAGTCCTGAGGCGGCAGTGGCAGGTCGAAGTCGAAAGAGCCGTCGGCCTTGAGGCGTAAGGAGTCGAGTGGCTGCGCTCCAGTGAGCGTCATAGCTTCGACGATAAGGGTTGAGTCTTCGGCCCCGTTGATAGTGCCGCTGACACGGAATGTGGGTCCCTGCTGCGAGCAGGAAACAAGCGAGAGGAAGAGCCATGCTACGAGCAGTACTACGAGAGCCATGGCTACGATGCCTCGCATGATGGTTTGATTGGTGCGTTGTGCTTTACGTCGTTTCATTATTGTATGTTTTTGATTAGTTCGAGAGTGCGGGTGATGGCCTTATCGTAGCTGAGCGTGTGGCGTAGGGCGCCACGCTGGAAATAGTAGCGGCTTACGATCTCGGTCTCGAGATAAGGCTGTATGTGTTGCCGGAAGCGTTGCAGGTCGGCCGACAGGTCGTTGGTCTTGAGCTTAGCCTCGAGAGCATCGAACTCAGCCTTCGTCTCTTCGTCATAGCCTTCGAAGCGTGCGAGCTGCCGCAGCTGCTTCAGTGCCGTGGCCGTGCGGCCGTTGTAGGTGAAGTCGCTGGCTTTGATAGCCTCGGCAAACTTGGCCCACTCATCCTCGCTAAGACTGAATTCAGCGGCCGGGGCTATGGCAGGATGGCGCGTTACATAGTCTGTGGCATAGTCGAAGAAGGGGTCGGAGGCGGTGAGGTCATAGACCATCGACGGCACTGAATCTACAGCCAGAACGGAGTCGGGCTGAATGCCGCCGCCGTCGCGCACGGGGCGTCCCAGCCGCGTGTAGAACACGCGAGTGAGGCTGTCGGGCAGAGTCGTGGCTGCGCCGTCGGCGGTGCGGTGACGGTAGTCGTAGGCCTGTATGCATCGCCCTGAAGGGATATAGTAGCGCGCCGTGGTTATCTTGAGCTGTCCGCGGTAGGGCAACTCACGAATACCCTGCACGAGTCCCTTGCCATAGCTGCGCTGCCCTACGATGAGTGCGCGGTCGAGATCCTGCAAGGCTCCGGCCACAATCTCTGAGGCCGAGGCGGTATTGGAGTTTATCATCACGGCCACAGGCATCACCGTGTCGAGGGGTTCGGCAGGCGTGAGATAGTCGTGGCAGGTGGAGGGCAGCTTGCCTTTGGTCTTTACAGCGAGACTGCCGCGCGGCACGAACATACCCACGATCTCCACAGCCTCGCTGACCGAGCCTCCACCGTTGTCGCGCAGGTCGAATATCAGGCGTTGCATACCCTGCTGTTTCATCTCGAGAATGGCATGGCGCACCTCGCGAGAACATTTGTCGGTGAACTCCGAGAGATAGAGGTAGCCTACATGGTTCTCATCGTCAATGATGCCATACCAGGGCAGGCATGGCAGCTGCACCTGCCGGCGTGTGATCTTGAAGGCTCGAGGGCGCTTCTCTGTGGGGCGCTGCACGCGCAGCTCGAACGTGGTGCCGGGTTCGCCGCGCAGCGTCTTGCTCACGCGTGAGATTTCCCAGCCTTCAACGTCGCGCCCGTCGATAGTCAGGATGACATCGCCGGCGCGCACACCTGCTTCGTGAGCCGGTTGGCCCTCATAGGGTTCCTCGATGATGGCACGCTTTGAATTCTTAGGCAGACGGATGAGCGCGCCGATGCCGGCATAGCGGCCGGTGGCCATCATGCGCAGTTCCTCCTGGTCTTCGTCGGGGTAGTACTTCGTGTAAGGATCTATCTCCGAGAGCATCCCGTTGATAGCCCACTCCACGGCGGTGTCGGCCGAGAGCGTATCCACATAGTACATATCAAGCTGGCGGTAGATATCTGCGAAGATATCGAGATTGCGCGAGATATCAAATCCCGTCTGCTGGCGCTGCTGGGCTGCCGCCGGCTGCGAGAAGCAGCCAAGGGCTATGCCCGCAATGAAAAGAAGATTCTTTATGTTAAGGTTCATACACATTAATTATATATAAGGAAAACTTATCTGGCTATAGCTTGCCGCAGCCGTTCGTCTGAAATCTCGGTGCCATAGACTTGAATGACTTCGCTGGCGAGGCGGTTGCCGCAGTCGAGACAGCGCTCGAGCGAGTCGCCGTTGACTCTGCCGTGGAGGAAACCGGCGGCAAAGAAATCGCCGGCGGCAGTAGTGTCGACGACCGTGCGCTTGAGGCCCGGCACCGATGCGCGCTCTGTGCCACGCATGGCGAGGGCTCCGTGTGCGCCCACCTTGACGATGGCGGTGTCCACGCTGGCGGCCAGCAGCCCGAGAGCCACCTCTGGGTCGCCTTGCCGGCTGAAGGCAGCAGCCTCCTCTTCGTTGGCAAAGACGATGTCGACATAGTCGCGCACCAGAGCGGTGATGAAGTCGCGGTCGGCCTCAACAATATTCCACGACGCCAGGTCGTAGCTCACGGTGAGACCGGCCTCATGCGCAGTCTTGAGTACATCGACGATGAGGTCGTGGTCCTGCACGAGATAGCCTTCGACGTGCAGCACCTCCGTTTCGGTGCTTTGGGCGATGAGGCTCTTCAGATCGCCGGCCTCTACCTGTGCCGCCGCTCCGAGGTATGTGGCGAAGGTGCGCTCGCCATCGGGCGTGATAAACGTTGTGGCTATGCCGGTGTGGAGCCCTTCGGACTGTTGCAGCATAGCCTCTGTGCCCCGTGCCAGCATCGCACTGCGGTAGAAGTCGCCCATCTCATCGGCACCTACACTGCCTACGAAGCCGGTGGCGTTGCCCAGCGCGGCGAGGGCATGGATGGTGTTTGATGCGCTGCCGCCGGTGGCACACGTGCTGTTCAGGCCCTCCGTGAGCCGGCGTATGCGCATCAGTTCATCGGCTCCGATGAGCGTCATTCCGCCTTTGGGCAACTGGAGCTCTTTAAGTAGCTTTTCGTCGTCGAGATGTACCAGTACATCGACTAAAGCATTGCCAATTCCTATTATTTTTGCCATATTTTTCAAAATTTTCTGCAAAAGTATTGTTTATTTTTGAGAAAAGCACTACTTTTGCCCCGCAATTCCGAGAAATAGGTGCAAAAAATGATTTTCGCCCTAATGGAAACGCCCAGGTCGAAAGACACAGAAGAGGCAAAAAGCTTCAGTAGCTCAGTTGGTTAGAGCACCTGACTGTTAATCAGGGGGTCGTTGGTTCAAGCCCATCCTGAAGCGCCCAAGTCTCGGAAGCACTGCTTCAGTAGCTCAGTTGGTTAGAGCACCTGACTGTTAATCAGGGGGTCGTTGGTTCAAGCCCATCCTGAAGCGCAAGGGCGTTGGTCCGCAATTCTCTTCGGAGATTGCGGACTTTTTGTTTACGTACGACAACGGCCGCAGCCCGCGACTTTCCGCTCGGCACTGCCGCTTCGCTCTGCGAAGAACTATCATCTTTCAACTACGGCCTCAGGCCGCGACACACACATGACATTCTCCGACCTCGGCCTCTGCGAACCACTACTGCAAGCCATCACCGAACTCGGCTTCGAGACACCCATGCCAGTGCAGGAAGCAGTGATTCCTCACCAACTCGAGAGCCGCCAAGACCTCGTGGCCCTGGCCCAGACGGGCACGGGCAAGACCGCAGCCTATGGCCTGCCACTCCTACAGCAGCTGGTGCCCTCGGGACAGCCGCAGGCTGTCATCCTCTCGCCCACACGTGAGCTCTGCCTGCAGATTGCCGACGACCTCAACAGTTTTGCCAAATACCTGCCTGAGGTGCGCATTCTTGCCGTCTATGGCGGCACGGATTTCATGCCTCAGCTGCGCGCCCTGAAGCAGGGCGTCGATATCATCGTGGCTACGCCTGGTCGCCTCATCGACCTGATGCAGCGAGGTGCTGCCGTGCTCGACGCCGTCAGCACCGTGATCCTCGACGAGGCCGACGAGATGCTCTCCATGGGTTTCTCCGAGAGCATCGATCAAATCCTCGAAGGCGTGCCCGAGGCCCACACCACCCTCCTCTTCTCTGCCACTATGAGCCGCGAGATAGAGCGCATAGCACAGCACTACCTCCACGAAGCACGGCAAATCGTCGTAGGCAGTCGCAACGAAGGGGCTGAGAACGTCAACCATATATATTATATGGTACACGCGCGCGACAAATACCTCGCGCTGAAACGTGTAGTCGACTACTATCCCAAGATCTACGCCATCGTTTTCTGCCGCACGCGCCTCGAGACGCAGGAGATTGCCGACAAACTCATACAGGACGGTTACAACGCCGACGCTCTCCACGGCGACCTCTCGCAGCAGCAGCGCGACCTCACGATGCAGCGCTTCCGCCAGCATCGCATTCAGCTGCTCGTGGCCACCGACGTAGCTGCCCGCGGCCTCGATGTAGATGACCTGACCCACGTCATCAACTACGGTATGCCCGACGATATCGAGAACTATACACACCGCAGCGGCCGTACCGGTCGCGCCGGCAAGAAGGGCACCAGCATCTGCATCGTGCACAGCCGCGAGCGCAGTCGCATACGCGACGTGGAGCGCACGATCAAGAAAGAGTTTGTGCGCGGGACTCTGCCGTCGCCCAAAGAGATATGCTCGAAGCAGTTGTGGAAAGTCATCGACGACATCGAGCGCGTGGAGGTCGATGAGGACGAGATTGCCGACTTCCTGCCCGAGGTGCGGCGCAAGCTCGAATGGCTCGACAAGGACGACTTGCTACGCCGCATCGTGAGCCGCGAGTTCAGCCGCTTCCTCCGCTACTACGCCAATGCGCCCGAGATAGAAGAGGTAGGCGAGGAGAAGAAGGACAAGAAAGGCAAAGAGCGCAGCGAGACTGCCGGCCGCTGCGCCGTAGGCGACCACAGCCCCGAGGAAGGCTACACGCGCATCTTCATCACCCTGGGCAAGGTGGACGGCTTCTACGCCCGCGAGATCATAGGACTGGTGAACAACCGCTGCCCAGGCCCGAAGATCGAGATGGGGCGCATCGACCTCCGCCCGACGTTCTCGTTCTTCGAAGTGCCCGAGGAGGAGACGGCTCGTGTGCTCAAAGGCCTCAAGGGCTTCGCCTACAAAGGGCGCCGCGTGGGCGTGGACATCGCCGAAGAGCCCTCAGAGGCCAACACGGCCGAGGAGCGCCCACAGCGCCGCGAAGTCAAAGGCAACTCCGGCAAAGCGCATAAGTCCAAGGCGCAGAAACGCTTCGAAAAGAGCTTCGAGACTGGCATGAAGAAGAAAAAGATTAAGGAAAGAAAGGCGAAAAGAGGCTGATAGACAGCAAAAAAGGAGGGTGCAACGACAAAAAATCACCCGCCGAAGTAATATTTTTCACTTTTCCTTTTCCCGTTTTCACTTTTATTACTACCTTTGCGCCCGCTGTCGGCTAACGGCAGCTGCATCTGCGGGTGGGTGCGCGACGATTGATGACGACGGCTCGCCACCTAAAGGATGTAATTCATAAACCTCAATTCATCAAACTATTATGTACTTAGATTCAGCTAAGAAGGCCGAACTCTTCGAGCAGTTCGGCGGTGGCGCCACCAACACGGGCAGCGCCGAGAGTCAGATCGCACTGTTCAGCTTCCGCATCGCTCACCTCACTGAGCACATGAAGCAGAACCGCAAGGACCACAGCACCGAGCGTGCCCTCACGGGTCTCGTAGGTAAGCGTCGCGCCCTGCTCAACTACTTGAAGAAGCGCGACATCACCCGCTATCGTGCCATCGTCAAGGCTCTGGGTCTGCGTAAGTAAGGCGCAGCCTCTTCGCGACAATCCACAGCTGCGCTTCACTCACAAGAGTAAGCGCAGCTTTTTCTTTTCCAACGTTTTTTCACCCACAAAACATAAGAGCTTATGAAGTTGTTGAAACAATTATTGCCAGACGTGGCTGCAATCCTTTTCTTCGTAGCGCTTTCATTTGCTTACTTCATACATCCCGTCAGCGAAGGACTGGTGCTGACAGGTCACGACCACAGCGGCGGCGCCGGAGCTGCCTCGGAGATGGAAGCCTACCGCAAGGCACACAATGGCGAGCGCACGCGCTGGACCAACACCCTCTTCTCGGGCATGCCCACCTACCAAATGTCGCCCTCCTACCCCTCGACAGAGAAGCTGCAGAAGGTGGAACAGGTGTATAAGCTCTTCCTGCCCGACTACGTCGTGCTGGTATTCATCATGCTCCTGGGCTTCTATATCCTGTTGCGCGCCTTCGATTTCAAGGCTTGGATGGCAGCCCTGGGCGCCGTCCTTTGGGCTTTCTCGAGCTACTACTTTATCATTATAGGCGCAGGCCATATCTGGAAATTCTACACCCTGGCCTACATACCACCTACGATAGCCGGCATGGTGCTGTGCTACCGCGGCCGCTACGGCTGGGGCCTGCTCTTGACGTCGGTGTTCATGGCCCTGCAGATCTTGTCGAACCACGTGCAGATGAGCTACTACTTCGCCTTCGTCATAGCGCTCATGGCACTGGCGTTCCTATTTGGAATGACTAATGACGAATCTCGCTCCACTCGAAATGACGAATCAAAATTAGCTTCAACAACAGAAAGTAATTCTCATTCGTCATTCGTAACTCGTCATTCGTCATTAGGGTCGTCATTCACAAAGTGGCTCAAAGGCACCGCTGTCTTCGCCCTGGGCTGCATCATAGGCATAGCCATCAACGCCTCCAACCTCTTCCACACGTGGGAGTACTCCAAGGAGTCGATGCGCGGCAAGAGCGAGTTGACACAGCAGACCAAGGACCCATCCAACCAGACTTCCAGCGGTCTGGAGCGCGACTACATCACCGCCTGGAGCTATGGCATCGGCGAGACGTGGTCGTTGCTCATCCCCAACGTCAAGGGCGGCGCGTCGCAACCCTTGACACAGAGCTCGACGGCCATGAAGAAGGCCGACCCCACCTACACGCCCGTCTATCAGAGCCTCGGACAATACTGGGGTGAGCAGCCTGGCACGAGCGGTCCCGTTTACGTTGGCGCCTTCGTCATGTTCCTCTTCATTTTGGGCCTTTTCATCGTAAAAGGACCGATGAAATGGGCACTTTTTATCGCCACAGTGCTCTCCATCACCCTCGCGTGGGGTAAGAATTTCATGCCGTGGACCGACCTTTGGCTCGACTACGTGCCGATGTACGACAAGTTCCGCACCGTAGCCTCTATCCTCGTCATAGCCGAGTTCACCATTCCGTTGCTGGCCATGCTGGCGCTGAAGGAAGTGATAGAAATGACTAATGACGAATCGGGAAGAATGACTAATGACGAATCTCGCTCCGCTCGAAATGACGAATCAAAATTAGCTTCAGCAACGGAAGGTAAATCTCATTCGTCATTCGTAACTCGTCATTCGTCATCCGAAAACAATTCGTCATTCGTCACTCGTCATTCGTCATTAAAAAAACACTTCCTCTTCGCCCTCGCCCTGACCGCCGGCCCCTGCCTGCTCTTCTGGCTGATGCCCGATGTCTTCTTCGGCAACTACATCAGCTCGTCGGAGCAGCAGATGCTCACCAGCGCTGCCCAGCAGGGCTATATCCCCCAAGAAATGCTGGCGCCCATCATGGCCAACCTTAACGATATGCGCCGCGCCGTATTCACAGCCGACGCCGGCCGTTCGCTGGCCGTCATCCTCGTAGGCTGCGCCGTGCTGCTGGCATTATATTTCAAAAAGATAAAGAGTTGGATGGCAGTGGCTTGCCTCATCGTACTCTGCACGGCCGATATGTGGGACGTCAACAAGCGTTACCTCAACGACGCTATGTTCTCTGCCCCGCAGCCCGCACAGGAGTTCTTCCAGAAGACGCCGACCGACGAGGCCATCCTCCAGGACACCGACCTCTACTATCGCGTGGCCAACCTCTCCGTGTCCACCTTCAACGACAACACCACCTCCTACTGGCATAAGTCGATCGGCGGCTACCACGCTGCCAAGCTGCGCCGCTACCAAGAGCTCATCGAGGCCTACATCCAGCCACAGCTCATAGGGCTCCACATGGCAGCTGCCGATGCCGGCGGCGACCTCGCTCAAGTCAATGGCGACTCGCTCTTCCCGGTGCTGAATATGCTCAACATGAAATATGCCATCATGCCCCTGCAGGGCGGGCAGACCACTCCGCTGCAGAATCCGTGGGCCATGGGCAACGCCTGGTTTGTCGACAACGTGCTCCTCGCCGACAATGCCGACGAAGAGCTGGCAGCCCTCGGAGCCATCGACGTCCGCACCACAGCCGTCGTCGACCGACGCTTCAGCAGCCTGCTGCCGCAAGGGCTCATCAGCGCCGGAGGTGTTAAGACCGACGAGGCCGCAGAGCAGCCCATCGTCCTCACCTCCTACGAAGCCAATGCACTCACCTTCGAGGCTGAGAACGACCGTGAGCGCCTCGCCGTGTTCTCCGACATCTACTACCCCGGCTGGCAGTGCACCATCGACGGCAAACCCGCCGACCTGCTGCGCGCCAACTACGTCCTGCGAGCCGTAGTCATTCCTGCCGGCAAGCACACCATAGCCTTCAGCTTCGACCCGCAGAGCCTCCACACCACTGAGGCCGTCGCCAACGGCGCCCTCATAGTCCTCGCCCTCCTGCTCCTGTGCCTGTGCGGCTGGGGCGTGTGGAAAATGAAAAGTGAAAAATGAAAAGTGAAAAGTGAAAAATAGAAGAACCCCGCGCTCGACAGTCGAGCACGGGGTTCTTTCATTTTGACGATAATATCATTGAACTTTCGGATGCTTATTAAAATCGCTTGCTCAAGCTTTGCTCGCTTCTTGAGGTATCAAGCGTCACCCTTCGGGATGCCGAGCGGACACTTCAAGAATTAAACGAATTATCGAACGAAACCGCTGAGCGATGTTTCGATTGTTAACCGTTCATAGAATGACACTCGACACCTGCGTAGCGTGTCGCTAATTAGTGAAATTCGATATAAATTGAGAGGCGTGAGGAGGAAAGAAATTCGTTTAATTCGTGAAATTCGTTGTTTTCAAGAACATCCAAAAGTTGAGTAACCCTCCGCGTTCCCCTTAATGCGGAGCAGTCGTCAGGCCGCGCGCTCTGAGCAGGCCGGTGGCATCGGGCTGCGCCATGCCGGTGAAGTCGGAGAACATCTGCATGAGGTCGCCAGTGTTGCCGCGGCTCAGCACCTTCTGACAGAAGTCAGCACCCGTGGCGGGGTCGAGAGCTCCGCGCTTGGCGAAGACGTCGGCGATATTCACGGCCAGCACCTCGGTCCATAGGTAGCTGTAGTAGCCTGCGGCATAGCCGCCGCCCCAGACGTGGTTGAAATAGCTGGTGCGGTAGCGGGGCGGTATCTGGGCGTTGAGCAGTCCCACCTGCTGCAGGGCGTCGCGCTCGAAGGCCTCAGCCTGCTCTGCCGTGGGCACGTCGGACGATGGCAGCATGTGCCATGCCAGGTCCAGGCATGTGGCCGCCAGGTTCTCGCCCAGGGCGTAAGCCGAATGGAAGTTGATGCTCCGCAGCATGAGCTCCTTCAGCTCGGCAGGCATCGGCTCGCCCGTCTCGCAATGGCGGGCGTAGTGGTCGAAGACCTCAGGTATGGACGCGAACGACTCGTTGAACTGCGAAGGCATCTCCACGAAGTCGCGGGCCACAGAGGTGCCGCTGAGGCGTTCGTAGTAGCAGTCGGAGAGCATGCCGTGGAGGGCGTGGCCGAACTCATGGAAGAGCGTGGTCACCTCGTCCCACGTGAGCAGCGACGGCTTGCCCTCGGGCGCCTTAGCGTTGTTGGCCTCCGGCCGACTTTGCTCTTGCTCGGCAGAGTTGATGCCTGCATCACTCTGCCCTCGCGTACTCGCAAAGTTGCACACGTTGAAGATGATGGGCTTCTGTCCATAACGGCGGCTCTGCTTGGCGAAGCCGTCCATCCAGGCACCGCCGCGCTTGGTGGGACGGCGGTAGTAGTCGCAATAGAAGAGCGCCTTCGGCTGGCCCTCCTTGTCGAAGACCTCGAAGACTTTCATGTCGGGGTGATAGGTCGGGATGTCGGTGCGCTGCTTGAACGTGAGGCCATAGGCGCGGTTGGCAGCATAGAACACGCCGTTCGTGAGCACGCTGTCGACGGTGAAGTACTGCTTCACCTCTTCGTCGCTGATATTGAGCATCTGCGCCTTCATCTTGGCCGAGTAGTAGAAGCGGTCGTAGGGCTGCAGCTCGAAGTCGGGCCCTGCGGTCTGGCGTGCGAAGTCCTCGATGGCCTTCGTCTCGGCGTCGGCCACGGGCACATATTGCGCTATGAGGCTCTTCAAGAAGGCATAGACGTTATCGGGCGTCTTGGCCATAGTCTTTTCCAAGGAGTAGGAGGCGTAGTTGGGATAGCCCATCAGCTCAGCCTGCTCGGCCCGCAACTTGGCTATCTCGCTCACGATGGCGTAGCTATTGTGCTCTCCGGTGCCGTCGCAGCGATGAATGGAGGCTTCATACACCTCTCGGCGCAGCTCGCGGTCGTCGAGGCTGGCCAGCAGCGGCTGCTGCGTGGTGTTGGCGATGACGATGGCATAGGGCGCCTTGCCGCCGCGACTCTCGGCATCGTTCTTGCACTGCTCTATGTCGGCATCATTGAGCCCGGCGAGGCGCTCGCGGCTGTCAACCCACACCACGGCATCGTTGGTGGCTGCCAGGATCAGGTCGCCCCACTGCTGCTGCAACTCGGTGATGCGCAGGTTGATGGCCTTCATGCGCTCCTTCTTCTCGGCAGGCAGCAGCGCGCCCTTGCGCACAAACTCCTTGTAGGTCTCTTCCAGCAGCTTAAGGTCCTCGCCCTGCAGCGAATCTCGCTGGCGGTCATAGACCTGACGTATGCGCTCGAAGAGGGGCTCGTTGAACGCCACCTCGTTCTCCAGCGCCGTCAGCTCGGGCATCACCTTCTTCTCTATCTCGGCGAGCTCGGGCGTCTTGTCGGCCTCGGTCAGGGCGAAGAACACGCGGCCCACGTGGTCGAGCAGGCGGCCGCTCTCCTCAAAAGCCACGATGGTGTTCTCGAAGGTGGCCGAGTCGGCATTGCCGACTATCTTGGCGATATTGTCGCGCTGCTGCTGAATGGCCGTCTCGAAGGCCGGCAGATAGTCGGAGGTCTTGATCTTACTGAAGTCAGGCGCCCCATAGGGCAGCTCACTTTCTCCGAGGAGCGGATTCTCACGTTGAGCCTGTTGGCAACTGCCAACGGCCGATGCTAATGCAGCAGACATTGCAATAGACATAATGATGGCTTGTGGTTTCATACGATTACGATTAATTCTATTACTCAACTTTCGCACGCTTCAGTTTCGTTAAGTTTGCAGGTTTTTACGCCGCAAAGATACCTTAATTCTCCAACAGAGCAAAATTTTATGCATTTTTTTCCGCACAGCCCCAAACACTCCGACATCCCGAAACCCGCTCTGGCAGCGGGATTCGGGATGTGTAATGTTACGGAGTGTTCAGGCTGCTGCGGCTTCTCGCCCTGCCGCCCGACTCCCTTATGCCTTCCTGGGCACCGCGAAATAAAGGCGGTTGTTGCCCGAGACCTTGAAGGGATAGCTCAGGCGCGAGAGGGCCAGCCCGAGGTTGACGCTCGTGGAGTGGGTGTTGGGCAACTGGGGATACTTCCTGGCAATCATATTACGAACCCTCGACGCCGAGAGAGGCTCCACCTGCTCGCCCTCGGCAGGATGACGGAAGCAGTCCTCGATGATGGCCTCGTAGTTGAAGACTCTCTGATAACGGAGGTTCTCACGCTGAATGCCCCGCAGCTCGTCGGCGTTGAACCAATAGCGGGCGCCACCCTTCAGTTCGTGAAGGACCTGCGCAAAGATTTGCTCATAGTCGATCTCCGACACGTTGTCGATCTCGCGTCCGGGCGTGATACTGATGCAGAGATAGCGGCGCGAACCGGTGACATCGCGCAGAGGATGCAGGTTGTTGGTGGTGGCCACGAATGAAGCATAGCGCGAGCGGTCGTACTGCTCACCGGCAAAGATTGTGCGGCCGTTCACGCGCACCTTGGAGATCATCTGCTTGAGCTCGGCCTGCTGCGACCGACGAACCTGGTCAAGCTCGTCGAGGTTCACAAGAAGGTTGTTGGTAAGCGCCATTTCCTTGTCGAACTTACAGCCGAAGTTGACGTGGTCGAGGTAGAACTCGCGCAGGTGGGGAGGCAGCAGGCGCAGCCAGAAGGTGGACTTGCCGCAGCCTTGGTCGCCGATGAGCACGGGCACACAATCATTGGCGTGCAGGGCTTCCATCTGCAACCAGTGCGCCACCACCGAAAGCAGCCACACGCGCAGCTGGCACACCTTGACCGACGTGATGCCGGGCAGGCGCATGAAGAGGTTCGACAGACGCTCGATGCCGTCCCAGCGAGGCAGGGACTGCAGCCACTCCACGGCAGGATTCCACTCGGGAGTGGCGTCGCTGTAGATGACGTCGGCCACCAGCGTCTTCAGCGCACGCTCCTTGGGCAAAGCCCGGCGTGCCGCCACGACAATACTGTTGAGCGTCTTCTTATCTACATAACGCCATGAGCTGCCGACCTTACGCGCGCGTACCTCTATCTTATTAGACAGCACGTTGAAACGGAACTCATAGCTTTCGCTCAGGAACACCTCCACAGGCAGCATCGCCTCCTGAGCGTCGGGCGAAAGTGTGGAATAGTCGGTCTCTGCAGCCTGGAGCTGCACATTTTGGATGGTCTCTGCAGCCTGAAGCTGCACATTCTGATTCATCTCAGCAGCCGTAAGCTGCTCTTCGCTTGCAACCCTGGGTTGCTCAGCGGGCGAGTTTGTTAAAACTCTAGATTTTTCATAGTAAAACATAGCATTAAAGATTTTTTACTTTCTAAATCTTATATTCGGCTGCAAAAGTAATACAAAAAAACGCGTCTGTCAAGCCCTGAAAAAATTAATTTTTCTTCTAATTTTCAAGCGGTTACACAACGGAATTCGCCCAGAAGAATCGCCCAGCGACAGCAATAGGAAAATCACTTTTTCCCAACAGAAAACATGCTCTCTCCAGCTCAAAAAAGCTGCAAGAAAAACATATAATCTATAAACCACCGGGTGGTTTGCAAAAACCAACATTGTGATTTACGAAAACCACCGTATGGTTTTAATAAATCACTATGTGGTTTTAACTTATATTAAGACCGAATTTTTGTACCGTAAAGCTTAAACAACTATTTTTGTGCCATGAAAACCACGTTTTCGACCGACCACAAGCAAAAACTGACTTTTTCCATAGCATGAAACATCTGAATTACTACAAATTAGAGCAGCGCGACTCTTTCGATATGAAAAAGACGCGCACGGTGTATCGTATAAAAAACCGCGGACTGGTTTCCGGCGAACAATTCATCAAGGAAGTGGAGCACCGCAGCAACCTGAATGCGAGCCTGATAAACGCAGTGCTCATGGAAGTGAAGGACGAGCTTGAGGAGCTGCTGGGGCAGGGCTATGCCGTCACGCTGCCAGGCATAGGCGCGTTCAGCCTCGGCGTCCGCCTCAACGACAGTCGCAAGCTGCAGCTGGAGATTGAGAACGCCGCGGCCGAGTCGGCTGAGCAACAGGGCAAAAAGGCCAAAAGCGTGGCAGAGCCGAACTCCGCACGCATAGAGCTTCACCACATCAATTTCCGCAAGGACAAGGACTTCTTCGGCAATATCGAAAAGCGCTTCAACAGCCTCACACTGAAGCGGTTGGGCGGCAGGCAAGGGTCGCGCATCACCATCGACGACAAATCGCTGAGGGAACGGATAGCACTCGCCATAGACTACCTCAGCTCGCACCCTTTCATGCGCGTAGCAGATTATGCACAAATCACCGGACTCTCCCGCTCCAGTGCCCAGCGCGAACTGGTTGAGATCGCAGAGAACGACGGTTTCGGCATAACCGCCACAGGTCAGGGCAGCCACCGCGTTTACGTCATGAAGACGTAACACTCCGCACCGCCCACGCCCTTAAAGTCCCCTGCCAATGCGGCTTTCGGGATGTCGGAGTGTTTTGTGAGAAAACAAAAAAAACACCAGCGAGACGAACAAACGATTCTTGTTCATCTCGCTGGTGTTAAACGGTTTTAGACTTAGATATAAGCCTATCAATACTCATCCTCGTTGAAGAGGAAGTCTTCTTTGGTGGGATAGTCGGGCCAAACATCTTCGATGGTCTCGTAGATGTCGCCTTCATCCTCTATTTCCTGTAGGTTTTCAATTACTTCCAGAGGAGCTCCGCTGCGTACTGCATAGTCGATGAGCTCTTCTTTTGTGGCGGGCCAAGGTGCGTCCTCCAGTTTTGATGCTAATTCAAGTGTCCAGTACATATTGGTTTTAAGTTGAGGGTTTAGGGTTGAGCGTTTAGGGTTGAGCGTTTAGGGTTGAGTGTTTAGGGCCTGGGGCCACTAACTATGAATTATGAATCGTAATTTATGAATTGGTTTAATGGCTAAAGCCAAAATCGGGCGCGAAGATAAGGTTTTCTTATGAAACAACGATATTTTCTTTCCACTTTTTTCAATCTTTCTGCAATTATTTCGCATCTTGGACTGCTATGCAAATAGTTTTAACAGTCGCAGTAATGCTCTCGCGAGGAATAACGAGCCTACAAATAAATAAAAAAACGTTAAATGCGCTTCCGTTTAATAAAGAATGTATACCTTTGCCGTAGAGTATTTATAAATAAGTGGCTTCTAAGCCATAATAGGAACGATGATCAAAGATTTTAATTTTTACGCCCCCACCCGAGTGGTCTTCGGCAGGGATTCAGAGAAAGAGATAGGCAAGTTGACAGTGGCCGCCGGCGGCCACAAAGTGCTGCTCCACTATGGCGGCGGTTCGGCCGAGCGCTCGGGCCTGCTGACGGTTGTGCGCGAGCAGCTGCGCCAGGCCGGTGTAGGCTACTGCGAACTGGGCGGCGTAGTGCCCAACCCTCTGCTGTCGAAAGTGCGCGAGGGCATCGAGCTCTGCCGCCGCGAGGGCGTCGACTTCATTCTGGCCGTGGGCGGCGGCAGCGTGATTGACTCGGCCAAAGCCATTGGCTACGGCGTGCCCTACGATGGCGACGTCTGGGATTTCTGGGACGGCCGGGCCGTGCCCGTGGCGTGCCTGCCCATCGGCGTGGTGCTTACGATTCCTGCCGCCGGCTCCGAGATGTCGTCGAGCTGCGTGATTACAAAAGATGAGGGTCTGCTCAAGCGAGGCGTCAACAGCGACCTCTGCCGCTGCCGCTTCGCCGTGATGAACCCCGAGCGCACCTTCACCCTGCCGCCTTACCAGACGGCCGCCGGCGCCACCGACATCATGATGCACACGATGGAGCGCTATTTCTCGAAGTATGAGGACATGACCCTCACCGATGCTATCAGCGAGGCGCTCCTGCGAACGGTCAAGGACGCCGCGCGCGCCGTCATGCACTCGCCCACCGACTACCGCCTGCGGGCGCAGATTATGTGGGCCGGCTCGCTGGCGCACAACGACCTCACCGAATGTGGCACCGAGAAGGACTTTGCCACACACCGCCTCGAGCATGAGCTCAGCGCACTCTTCGGCGTGACGCACGGCGCCGGCCTGGCAGCGCTATGGCCTGCATGGGCGCGCTACGTGGCGCCGCGCCACCTCTCGCGCTTCGTGCAGTTTGCCGTCAACGTGATGGGCGTGACCAACGACTTCGCACATCCCGAGGAGACTGCCGAGCGTGGAATCCGTGCCATGGAGGATTTCTATCGTGAGATAGGCATGCCCACGACCATCCCCGAACTGCTCGGACGGCACCTCACCGATGAGGAGATAGAGGTGCTGACAGACAAATGTTCGCGCGGCGGCACCATCACCGTAGGTGCCATGGAGGTGCTCGACGCCGAGGCTATGCGCACGGTCTATGCCCGTGCCAACGCATAATCACGGCCGCCCTTAGCTTATAGGTGGGTTCTATAAATTAGCTTTGAATTGCTCTTAGGCAACTTCTGGGGCAGCAATGAATGGTGAACCATGAGTTCGGCATCAGCCAGATTATGAAAAAAGAACGCACCTGTCATCATGCGATGGCAGGTGTGTTCTTTTTTATGTTGGCCGACAGCCCGCTAAGAGCGGGCCTTCCAATAGCTCTCCTCGTGCCCGGCGATGTGGTTGAGCTGTTTGGCGAGGGCGAAGAAGTAGTCGCTCAGGCGGTTGACGTAGCGCAGGAGCGTGGCATCGACCTCGGCCTCCTCGGCCACACGATAGATGGCACGCTCGGCACGGCGGCAGACGGTGCGGCAGACGTGGGCCAGCGAGGCAGCACGCGTGCCGCCGGGCAGGATGAAGCCACGCCAGCCAGGAAGCCCTTCCTCGGCAGCATCGATGGCGTGCTCGAGTGTGGCTACGTCAACGTCTTCGATATAACGTCCCGGGCGCACTTCGCGCTCGCTGGTGTCGGTGGCCAGGATGGAGCCGATGGAGAAGAGGAGGCTCTGCACGTCGGCGAGCAGGGCAAGAGTCTCTGCCCACTCAGGAGCCCCCTCCAAATCCCCCTGAGGGGGGGCGAAGGCCCCCTCTAAATCCCCCCGAGGGGGGACTTGCGTTTCCGCTGGGATACCCGAGGATATTGTCGCCCCCCCTCGGGGGGGATGGGAGGGGGCCCCTTGGGAGGGATGGGAGGGGGCCCCTTGGATAGGATGGGAGGGGGCTCTCATCTCGGCTATGAGCAGTCCGATGAATGAATTGAGTTCATCGATTGTGCCGTAGGCTTCGAGTCGCACGTGAGTTTTCGGGACTCGCTGTCCGCCTACAAGACTTGTGGTTCCGGCATCGCCGGTGCGGGTGTAGAGAGGCATGATGGAAAATGAAAAGTGAAAAATGAAAAGTGAAAAATGAAAAGTGAAAAATGGAGAATAGTTGAGCGTTTAGGGTTCTTCGCAGATCGCGCTCGGCATCCCGCAGGACGACGCTTGATACTTCAAGAAGCGACGCAAGCGTCGAG
The DNA here is from genome assembly GCA_017429945.1 of Bacteroidaceae bacterium. GTDB lineage: Bacteria > Bacteroidota > Bacteroidia > Bacteroidales > Bacteroidaceae > Physcousia. The sequence goes on along the minus strand of JAFRNY010000032.1, from coordinate 34,914 downwards.
CGGAAAGGTTCTTCGCGAAACTGAGCGGAAAGAGCACGGCCTACGGCTGTAGTTCAATGTTCAAAGTTCAATGTTCAAAGTTCAATGTTCAATGATCAATGTTCAATGATCAATGTTCAATGTTAAGCCTGCCCTTCTTGATGGTATTAACTCTCCCCCTTGAGGGGGAGCGGGGAGGGGGTCTTTTATTCAGAAGCAAACCTCGTAGTCAGCCGGCGTCAGGGGGCGGTCGAGGAGCACTATGCCGTAGGTGTAGAGGTCGAAGGTGATGGTGGTGCGCGCGTGGTTCCTTAGCTTTTGCCAGATGCTGCGGGCTTCGGCGCTCTCGTTGATGCCCTCGCAGGCGATGGTGGCGCCGCGGGGCAACAGCTCTGCCAGCTGCAGTGCTTCGGCCATTCGCTCCGAGGCTATGAGGACGAGGTCAGCCGCTGCCTCCTCAGCCCACACTGCCGAGGGCACGGCCGCGCTCATGTAAGCCTGCTCCACAGGGCGCTCGCCTACGATGGCCATTGCTTCCGGGTGTACGGCATTGGCCAGGCGGAAGAGCATGCGACGGCAGCGGACGGGGTAGGTCAGCACATGGCGCTGCCACCACGGATGCAGTCTGTCCAGCTCGGCATAGGCATAGTAGGGCCACGGCTCGAGCAGCACCCCACGGATGAAGCTGTATGCAAAAGGCGAGTGCACGCCGTAGCCTTTGCGATGGCGAAAACGGCGCAGCCACACCAGCGGATGACGTCTCAGATTCATGACTTATGTCAGTTTTGCTGGCAAAGTTAGCATTTATTTCGACAATAGCCTCAACTTTTTGGCAGAAAATCTTTTTCTTTGCAACATATTACACAAACAAACACACTATTCAATGCGAAAACTCACACCGCAAGAGATACAACAGCTGGAAGCACAAGGGTGCACCAGCGACGAATGGCAGCGCGTCAGCATCGACGATGCAGCCAGCCTCAAATACATACGCCACGCACGCTTCTCGGGCGACATAAGCATAGGCCGTTTCAGCAAGAGCTTCGACATGCCGGGCGGTATGCACAAGCACACTGGCATCTTCCACGCCACGCTCCACAACGTGACGATCGGCAACGACTGCTGCATAGAGAACATCAAGAACTACATCGCCAACTACGACATTGCCGACGACTGCTTCATCGAGAACGTCGACATCATCCTCTGCGACGGGCCTACAGCCTTCGGCAACGGTGTGGAGGTGGCCGTGCTCAATGAGACGGGCGGCCGCGAAGTCACCATCCACGACGGCCTGACGGCACACGAAGCCTACATCGAGACCTTCTACCGCCACCGCCCGGAGCTAATAGCCCGCATCAAGGCCTTCGCCGCCCGCCGCACTGCTGAGCGCACCGCCGAGCGCGGCACCATTGGCGCGCACTCCACTATTGTCGACACCGGCTACATAAAAAATACGTACGTGGGCGCGCACGCGAAGATCGAAGGTGCCGGACGCCTCAAGAACGGCACGCTCAACAGCCGCGCAGAAGCGCCAATTCACGTGGGCTACGGCGTCATCGCCGACGACTTCATCATCCAAGACGGCTCCGCCATAGAGGACTGCACCACACTCACACGCGTCTACGTTGGTCAGGCCTGCACGCTGGGCCACGGCTATTCGGCCTCCGACTCGCTCTTCTTCTGCAACTGCCAGGAGGAGAACGGCGAGGCCTGCGCAGTCTTTGCCGGCCCCTTCACCGTGACGCACCACAAATCGACGCTCCTCATCGCCGGTCTCTTCTCATTCATGAACGCCGGCTCGGGCAGCAACCAGAGCAACCACATGTACAAGCTCGGGCCCATTCACCAAGGAGCCCTGGAACGCGGAGCTAAAACGAGCTCCGACAGCTACATCCTCTGGCCGGCACGCATTGGAGCCTTCTCGCTCGTCATGGGCCGCCACACCACCCACCCCGATACGTCCGACATGCCATTCTCGTATCTCATAGAGAAGAATGGCGAGACCTACCTGGCGCCGGCCGTCAACCTGCGCTCCGTGGGCACCATACGCGACGCCCAGAAATGGCCGAAGCGCGACGGACGTCATGCCGACGGACGCCTCGACCAAGTCAACTTCAACCTGCTCTCGCCCTACACCATCGACAAGATGGTGCGCGGACTCCACCTGCTCGAAGAGCTGGAGCGCCTCAGCGGCCCCACCTCCGACGTCTATGCCTACCAAAGCGCCAAGATCACCAACAGTTCGCTGCGCCGCGGCAAGCAGCTCTACCGTCTGGCCATAGAGAAATTCCTAGGCAACTCGCTCATCTCACACCTCGAGCGCACTGATTGCTCATCGGCCGAGAGCCTGCTGCGCGAGCTACGCCCCCGCCGCACCGAAGGGCGCGGCACATGGGTGGACCTCGCCGGTCTCATAGCACCAAGGGAACTCGTCGGCAGCCTGCTCGACGACGTCGAAGCTGGGCGCGTCGACAGCACCGAGGGCCTCAACGCCCGGCTGAGCGACCTACACATTAATTATTATAAGTACGAATGGACCTGGGCCTACCAGACCATGCTCGACTACTACGGCCTGACCGACGGCAGCATCACGCTGGCCGACCTCCGCCATATCGTCGGCCAATGGCGCTCGAGCGTAGTGGAGCTCGACCGCATGCTCTACGCTGATGCCCGCAAGGAGTTCTCGCTCTCGGCACACACCGGCTTCGGCTTCGACGCCACCAGCCCTCACATCGCCGAACGCGACTTCGAGCAGGTGCGGGGCGATTTCGACAACAATCCCTTCGTCACTGCCACTCTCGAGCACATCGAACGCAAGAGCGCCCTCGGCGACAAGATTATGAGCCTGCTTGAAGGATTGGAGGCGCCCGATAAAGGGTAAATATTACACCCTTTTTCAACAAAAACCACACGCTTTAACAATTTTTAATAGCCGCACGGCATCGCCTGTGCGGTTTTTTTGTATGTTTGCGTTTGCAAATGCATAAAAACAGCGTAAACCTACCGTTTCAACAAACCATTTAAACAATCTGACGGATTTTATTAACTAATTTTACAACAAACTTTATTAACTAACTTTAAACACTACAACTATGAAGAGAATTTACCTTCTTTTTGCAATGTTGTTAGGACTGTTTGGTCTGACAAACATGTCAGCCCAGTCGGCGTATGCGCCCGATTATGATAATCCACTTATTTTGGATGTCTCGCAGTTCTACAGCCCGATGGACGATTCGGTCGAGGGTAACTACTATGCCCTGCTCGGCGAGACAGCTCCAGAAGGCACAAAGGGCGCCAGCAACGACTTCTGGCACTCATCATGGCATGGCGTAAGCCCGGAACTGGGTTCCCACTACCTTCAGGTAGAAATCCTGGATCCCGAATCTCTGCCCGAACTCATCCTCTTTGAGTTCACACGTCGCCCGGCAAGCTACGACCACACCGTAGAATGGAGTGTTCGTGGCACCAACGACCCTGAAGCTGCCAAGGATGACTGCGAGGAACTGGCTTACATCTACACTCCGTATACAAGCAACACTGAGACGCTCGTCTCTGATGCCTTCAACCCCAAAGGCTATCAGTATCTGCGTTTCTACTCAGAGCACCAGGGCGGTCCCGATCCTGCTTACTACGATCGTACCTATTTCCACATGGCCCGCTTCCAGCTCTACCCCGCTCTGGTCAAGCCCATCTTCGACCAGGCTATTGAATTGATGAACAACGCCTACGACCGTTTGAGCCCCGAGGAATCCAAGTATCCCACCGGCACAGGTCCCGGCATGTATGACCAAGCTGCATTAGACGCTTTCGTAGAAGCCCTTGAGGCACTGACCGAGGAAGATCCCATTATGGCCGCAGAAGATCCTCTGGCTCTGGCTCAGCAGCTCGTTGACGAAGCCGAGGCTAAGCTGGCAGCCCTGAAGGAAACCCGCAACCTCGACTACAACCTGCCTTCAGGCTACTACTTCATCAAGGGTGCCATGCAGTACACCAATACAGACGAAGACGGCAACTCCTTCGTCATCGACAAGTACCTCATGGGTCACGAACAGGTAATCGACGGCCAGGATTGCAAGCTCTGGGCCGCATGGTTCGACTTCAACCAGTTCCAGGAGGATGAAAACGACATCATCGAGGGCAAAGCCCGCGCACTCTGGCGCATCGAGAATAAGGGCGACGGCACCTACGCTTTCGAGAGCGCTTACAAGGATGCCCACTTCACCCATATCGAAAAAAGCGTTATGGCCAAGATGACCAACACGGCCGACACCACCCTCATGGCCCTTGACCCCGTCTACACCGACGACTACGACGGCACCACATGGGTGAACATCCGCTCTGCCAAGCAGGCCGCTAACGATTATTTTTATGTTCACCAAAATAATCACAAAGAGGGTGCAGGCGTCAACGGCTTCATCGTAGGCTGGAGCAGCACCTTCAACCCCCAGGAAATCAAACCGGGCGCTTCGGAGTGGATCTTCGAACCGGTTGACGATGCCGAGGCTCAGCAGATTATTGCAGACTGGGCACCTCTGAAGGACCGCGACAGCATGGTTCGCAACATCCGTCAGATGATCAAGGAAGGTAAGGACAGCCTCAACGTTGCCATAGACACCAAGGTCATCGGCGTCATCACCGAAGGCAGCCAGTTCAGCAGCCCCTTCAGCCAGAACGACCTAGGTGGCAGCGACGGTGCAAACATCAACTCTGGCTGTCTCATCGACGGCAACGGCAGCACCTACTGGCACAGCGTATGGAACAACACCTCCGGCAACGCTACCCCCGACGATCCTCACTACTTCCAGGTTGAGCTCACCGAGCCTCTGACGCAGGAGGTTTACATCAAGTTCCAGCGCCGTAACACCAACAACAACCAGATTACCAATTGGGCCATCTACGGCACTAACGACGGCGATCCCTCTGTGCTGCAGGGCGACTGCGAGGAACTCTTCACTTGGGAGACTCCTTGGAACAGCGGCAACCAGACAGAGAGCTTCACCTCCGACAAGTTCGACACTAAGGGCTACAAGTTCATCCGCTTCTACAACGCAGGCAACAACGCCGGCAGCGCCTTCTTCCACCTTGCAGAGATTCAGCTCTGCTACGATGTTGAGAACACCAGTTCGCAGTACATTGCTATGGGCGCTTTGGCCACGAAGCTCGAAGAAGTAATCGCCCGTCTGGACGAAGTTGAGAACGAGGACCTCACGGCCGACGACTACAGCGAACTCAAGGCCGCTTACGATGCCTTCATGGCTAAGTTCGTAGATCCCGCACGTCTGCGCGAAGCTATTGCCAGCCACGAGGGCGCCACGAAGGAAGTAGTAGTAGGCACCAATCCTGGCTTCTGGCCCGCCAACAGCTCGGCCGGCAAGCTGGATGCCACCATCGCCGAGGCTAAGGCTTACGACGAGGCCGGCAACTACGACGAGGCACAGAGCGAGAAGTACATCGCCGACATGGCCACCTTCCACACCAACATCCCCGAGGAGGCCAACAAGGTTCAGGAAGGCAAGTGGTATCGCATCCGCTACGGTACGGAGGCTGAGTACGAGCAGTACGGCTGGCCCACCGACGGCAACACTACCGAGTACTTCAAGACCGACGTCTATGGCGAGACCGAGGACAACGTCATCAACGAAGCCCTCTTCGGCAAGTACCTTGTTCCTGCAACATTTGACGAGGTTGTCGTAGGCACCAACGACGACGGCACCGACCGTATCGGCTACCGCACCGTACAGAAGATTAAGGAAGAGATCTACCTCGAGAACTACGTCTTCGCCGACAACGACGAGGATATCGAGGACAAGGATCTGTCGCTCTGGCGCTTCATCAACGTTGGCGACACCGCTTACGTCATCCAGAACAAGGCCACCGGCCTGTTCATGCGCAAGGACGGCAATATGCGTCTGAGCATCTCGCCCACGCTGTTCACTCAGTACATCTCAGGCTACGGCCAGAACTCCTTCATCGAGAAGAGCCTCGAGAAGGGTGCTGAGGGTTCGCCCATGCACCTGGCCCGCAACTACAACATCCTCACCACTTGGGGCTCGAAGGACGGCAACGGCGTATGGGCCGGCACCGGCACACGCGACGGCCGCCGCGGCTGCTTCTTCGTAGAGGAGGCCGAGGACGTCGCCAGCGACTACAGCTTCGGCGACTACACCATGAGCCTGACTCCTGGCGACACCTACGGCCGCTGCTGGCCTGTGCCCATCACGGTTAAGGATCCCACCCAGGGCAAGCTATGGACCGTCAACAGCATCGAGCGCACCGCCGCTGAAGGCGATACTCCCGAGAACGTCAAGGTCAACCTGGCCGAGATTACCGATCCCAACATCCCCGCAGGTCGCCCGTTCCTCTATGTAGTAGACGGCGATATGCCCGAGGATGGCGAGGACTATGATCCCGCCCTCTGCGACTTCAGCTTCACCTTCGACCTCATCAACACGCCTCAGACCAACAAGTGCCTGAAGGGCGCCTTCGACAGCAAGACGATGGAAGGCCGCTGGATTGGCGTCGGCTCCGGCCACGAGGAGAAAGCCCTGCAGTTCAACAACGGCGGCTCCACGGGCGTCAACCGCACCTACATCCTCGACGCAGCCGAAGATGCCGAGCCCTTCTCACGCACCGCAACGCTCGAGTTCACCTTCGACGAGACCGCTGAGGACGGCATTGCTACAGCCATCAAGAACGTGACCACCACGGGCAACATCTACTCGCTCGACGGTCGTCTCATTGGCCGCGGCAATCTCAACAGCCTCCGTCAGAAGGGTGTTTACATCATCAATGGTGTAAAGGTTACCGTGAAGTAATCCTCGAAAAGACTCTAAGCGCTCCGCGCGCTACCCATAAACAGAGGCCACCCCACGCCGGGTGGCCTTTTTTTTACACTTCGGTCTCCGCTTTAGTTAAAAATACGTAAAAGCTTGCAGACGTGAGCCTTCGCGCTAACAGTCATCCGAAATAAAAGTTTATCTTTGCGGCGCGAAAACCGTTAGAGCACGATGTCTCACGGCACAAACATCACATCTGACTTAATCACTCTATTATTAACTAAATCACAAAAACCGCATGAAGAAATTCTACCTCATTCTGGCCGCATTATTCACCTTTGCGGGAATAACCACGGCACAAGCTCAAGACGACGAGGAGTACGTTCTCGAAGTAAACGGCAACACCGGCGACTGGACGAAGTCTAGCAGCCCCGCTTACGGCAGCGAATGGACATCCACGTTCAAAGATCTGGGCACCGATGTCATCATTCAGGAACCCAATCAGGTCAACAACATGAACCTATATGATGGCACCAACATCCAGTTCTACAACTCTGTAGGGTCATCGGGCCAGTCGCGTACCTACGTTATCAAAGTGAGTAACGTCGGTTACTATATCGCCGGCGTGAGTTTCGATTTCAAGCCTGGCAAGCACCCCAACTTTGAGATTTGCGCTATGTCAGTCTCCATCGACGATGTCGAGGCTACGGCTCAGGTAGGCGAGACGGTGTCGTTCGTTTACACCAACGATGTCAACGACGTCACCAGCGTCAATATGATTGTCTCGTCGGACGATGCCAGCCACCATGCTTTCGCTGCAACCACGAATTTCATGGTTACACTGAGGAAGCGTCCGGGCCTGGATGCTGCCTGGGACCGTCTGAACTCCATCGTTGACTCCTACACCATCGATGCTGAGAACCTCGTGACCGACGGCACTCCCGGCTCCTACGGCGAAGCAGAGAAGGAAGCTTACATTGAGGCTCTTAACTACGTCCACGAACTCGAGGGTGTCGACGACCTCACCGAGGAGATGCTCGACCAGCACGGTCAGGTCGTCATCCAAGCCTACGAAGCCCTGTTGGCTTCAAAGATTACCACCTACGACGTTGCCGACGGCTACTATCGCTTCCGTCCGGGTCTCATTTACAACACCGGTGAGAAGTATATGTACGCCTACGAGCAGGGCACTTACCACTATGCTATGTGGGCCACCCCCGAAGATGGCGACGCTGCCGACGCTATCGCTATCCTCTGGAAAGTGACAAAGAAGACCAAGGGCTACGACGTCGTGCCGGCTGTCTACCCCACCATGCACTTCAACCCCGTCTCGGTCACCTATCTCAACTCCAACGGCAGCGTCGTGCCCTCGCTAACTGAGAACGGCGCCGCAGAGATGGTCTTCAGCCCCCAAGCTACTATCGACGGTGTGACATATTTCAATATGTACGCTTCTGCCGACGACCCCGCCGGCCGCACTATCTACCATCAGGGCGGCCACAGCAGCGGCAACGGCCAGAATGGTCTGGTCATCACCTGGTATCCCACCTACACTGATGCCACCGGCCCCGGCGCTTCGGAGTGGTACCTTGAGCCCGTCGACGACGCTGAGGCCGAGGCTATCATCGCCGCCTACGAGCCCATCCGCCAGCAGAAGGAACTCACCAAGGCTTACACCGAGCTCAAGACCACCGCAGAGAAGGAGCTCGAGGAGTCCAAGGAACTCGTGCTGACAGAGCTCATCACCGACAACAGCCAGTTCAGCTCGCCCTTCACCTGCTCTGCCGACGAAGAGCCCGCTGCCAAACAGGGCACCGACAAGCTGATCGACGGAGACAAGACCACATATTGGCACTCCACTTGGGCTGCCACTGTTGAGAACCACACGCATTATCTGCAGGTTGAACTGCCGCAGGAAGGCTATGCAGAGCTGCGCATGTCCATCAGCCGCCGTCCCGTGGCCAACGACCACATCACCCTCTGGGGTGTCGTTGGCAGCAACGACCCCGATGCCGCCGACGAGGCATGGGTAGAGGTTGCCAGCCTGGAGACTCCTTTCGGCAACAACACCGAGACCAAGACAGCCGACTTCGACTGCAAAGGCTATAAGTACCTCCGCTTCTACATCGACGGCACCACCACAGGCCGCGGCTACGGCCACGTCAGCGAGTTCCAGCTCTACACCATGGAGCAGGCTCCCACCTCGCAGTATGCCATCATCGGCGAGCCCGCCGAGAACCTCGACAAGGTGCTCGCCGAGCAGGCCGACGTCAATGCCGACGAGGTGACTCAGGAAGAGTACGACGCCCTGAAGGCAGCCTACGACGCCTTCAAGGCCGAATACGTCGACCCGACCGAGCTGCGCGAAGTCATCGCCAAGGCCGAGGCCTTTGTCGATGGCATCGTCATCGGCACCAACCCCGGCACCTGGAACAGCGGCTCCGTAGCCGACCAGCTGCAGCAGATTGTTGCCGACGCCAAGGCTTACGACGAGGCTAAGATCTACAAGCAGGCTACCAGCCAGGACTTCATCGCCAAGATCAACGCACAGCTCGAAGGCATCGTCGAAGCAGCCAATGCCATCAAGACCGACACCTGGTACCGCTTCCGTTTCGGCTCTGAGGCTACCTTCGCAGCCAATGGCTGGGACACCGAGGCCGGCGCTGCCGTCATCAGCTCTGAGGACGAGAGCGTTCAGGACGAGGCCCTCTGGGACAAGTACATCACCGCAGCCCGCGCCGAGGAGAACGAAGGCGTGCGCTCCGTAGTGCCCATCTACACCGACGAGGCACGCCTCGGACAGGGCCTCTTCGTAGACGCCCTCGAGGAGATCCAGGATGCTGAGCTCGCTCAGTTCCGCTTCATCGCCGTAGGCGACACCGCTTACGTCATCCAGAACCGCGCCACAGGTCTCTTCGTGAAGGCTGCCGGCACCACCGGCGGCGTCACCCTCGACCTGCACCCGACGCTCTTCAACGTCGCGCCCATGGGCTTCGGCTTCAACCTCTTCTCCGCCAAGGACCTCGAGGGTGCCAAGCAGAACTACCTCCACGTGGCCCGCAACTACAACCAGCTCGTCACCTGGGATGCTTCGACCGTAGGCAGCCGCAGCAGCCTCCTCATCGAGGAAGTGGGCAGCGCAGCAGGCTACACAGAGCCCGGCTTCTACATGGAAGTACTGCCCGGCGCACTCTATGCTATGTGCTACCCCGTTGACATCACCGTAGAGGAAGGCAACGGCGCTCTCTACAGCGTAGAGAAGGTCGAAGGCACTCACGTCACCTTCGCCGCCATCGACAAGGTCGAGGCCGGCCGCCCGTTCGTCTACAAGAACGGCGAGGTCGAGGAGTTCAATCCCGAGAACACGCCCGACATCGTGAAGCTCCACCACGGCTACGACATCGCTGCCAAGCCTGAAGTAAGCAGCACCTTCGCCGGAACCTACGTACAGAAGACTCTCGGTGCAGGCTACATCGTAACAGGTAAGGCCCTGCGCGACATCGGCGGCGTATATGCCGGCGAGTACGCTCTCAACGAGCTCTTCATCACACGCTCTGCCATCACCAACGGCGTGAACGCCCACGGCGCTTACATCATTCCTGAGGAAGGCGCTACCGGCGCTGTCACCTTCGACTTCGACGGCACCGAGGACGGCATCGTCATCGCCACCGACGACGCTCGTCGCAATGGCAAGGTCTACAGCATTGACGGCCGCGTCATCGGCACTGCCGGCAACCTCCGCGGCGTAGCCAAGGGCCTCTACATCGTCAACGGCACGAAGGTTCTGGTGAAGTAATACACCGCCAGCCCTGCTCGCAAGAGCATCACAGCAGGCGCACAGCGCGCCACTCACAAGGAAGGCCGCCCCTGAACGGGCGGCCTTCTTTCGTCCGGACTCACACCGCGCACGGCACCACTCCCCAGGGCATGCGAAAAAAAGGTCAAGGGTTCAGGCGGAAACCCTTAAGGGTTATGCCCGGAACCCTTAAGGGTTATGGCCATAACCCTTGGCCCTTTTCAGGTAAAACAACTTGTTTTACTTCACACCCCTTTAGCGCCTTCACACAAAGCCCCTGCCACTTCGCCCGACACACCTTCTCCTTTCATCCCAATTACTGAGTTATATTTATCCAACTTTCGCAAGCTCCGCTTGACCTTTGGTCGCTTCGCTCTGCGAAGAACTTCCATAACATGCGAAACTTGAGTATATTTATCGCAATTAGTGAAAAAAACTCTGTCGTAATTAGTGCTTAGCCGTCGCTTGGGAGATTCCTGCAGGGCCTCTGTCAGAGGCGAGATTGTTAAAAACAAACGTTTTGCAGCTTTTTATTAGCGAAAAAAATTGCCGTCTCAGAAATTCCTTGTAACTTTGCCCCGCAAGAGGTGCGCGCGAGCGCGCACACCCGCGTACATTTATTAATTTACTCACACTAACTAAATACTTAATGAAAAGATTTTACCTCTTTCTTCTTGCTTGCCTCGCAGTGGCAAGCACCATCGTGGCTGCCGACGTGCCTACGGGCCTCGTGCGCATCGTCAACCGCCGCACATCAACAGCCTACCTCACCGCCAACAGCGCCGGCGCGGCCATAGCCACCAACCGGGTGACCAAGAGCGGCGACCTCACGCAAATCTGGATCGTCGACGCTAAAGACGCAGGCTACATCGTGCGCAGCGCCAACACGGGCGAGTACCTCAACGAGAACTGGGCCACACCCGTGGCCGGCAGCACCGTGGTCTACATTCAGAGCAGCCCCAACGCTACGGGCTACTTCAACATCTCGTCGAAGAGCGACTTCAGCGGACAGTCGTGCCTGAACAAGACCAACTCCGGCACGGGCGTAACCAAATGGAGCTACTCCGGCGACTCGGGCAGCGACTGGAAAATAGAAGCCGCCACCGATGCCGACGAGGCCGCCGTGCTCGCTAACATCGCACAGAAGACGGGCTTCGTGAGCGAGCTCACCGAGGGCAAGTACGTACGCTTCATCTCGTACTACGGCCGGGCCATGCAAGATACCGACGACGTGGGGGGCGACATCAAGACCGACGCCGTCGATGACTCCAACATCTCGCAGTACTGGACCCTCGAGAAGAGCGGCAACAAATGGAAAATCAAGAACCTGCTCACCGAGCGCTACCTCAACCAGCAGACCAGCACCAGCGTGCCCTTCCACACCATCACTCAGGCCAACATCGAGCAGTTCAACCTCGACGTGGCCTTCAACATCGAGGCCCTCAACAGCAAGTGGGAGAGCCTCTGGAAAATCTACTACCCCGGCGACAGCCGCGGCCTGCACGACGCCGCCACACAGAGCCACAACGTAGTGCTCTGGAGCCACGCGGCAGCAGCCAGCGCTTGGTCGATTCAGGAGGTAGAAGTGTCGCAGGAAGCCATCGACGCCGCACGCGAGCGCCTGGCCGAATATCAGGCAACAGTGGGTAAGTACAACGAACTCGTTGCCAAGAAGAGCGCCCTGCAGACAGCCCTCAACAACCTCTTCGAGGACAAGGCCTGCACCACGCTCAAAGCCGACATCGCCGCCCTGAGCGACAGCGAGCTCTCTGCCAACGCCGACTTCGCAACCCTCACCGAGGACATGCAGGCCATGGTGCTCAAGGTGAAGAACGACACCTGGCAGCAGTACACCAACACCTCCACCGGCTACTCGGCCGGCTACGAGAAGTTCTTCCGCGTGGCCGACTACCACGTCTACAGCCACGACGAGGAGATGGCCAACTCCAGCAACTTCACCATGAGCAACGCCTTCGGACGACTCTCTGGGCCCACCGGCGTAGTGGCCAACAAGGGCGACATCATCTACGTCTACGTCGACGCCAACCCCTCGAGCTACGCGGAGCTCTACATCGAAGCCGTAAGCACCGAGGGCGTGGCAGGCAACCATCCCACAGGCGGACTCACACAGCTCAAGGCCGGCCTCAACCTGCTGCAGTTCGGCGAGCAGAAGATGCTCTACGTGCTCTACCGCGTCAAGGCAGGCACATCGAGCGTCTACCGCCGCCTGGCACGCCACAAAGACATCACCGTCCACATCGAGGGCGGAGCACTCAACGGCTACTGGGATGCCACACGCGGCATGACCAACGCCGACTGGAAGTTGCTGCAGCAACAGCTGCTCAAGGCCAGCCCCTACCTCAACCTCAAGACCGAGCGCCTCGTATTCCAGATGGACGCCGACCTCGTCAAGGCCGCAGAGCCTAATAATATGGAAGGCCTCATGCACATCTGGAACACCATCTGCGCCAACGAGGACCGCTACATGGGCGTCGAGGACTTCGAAGGCGTGTACAACAACGTATGGAACTGCTTCAGCGGAGCCAGCTCATACATGCACTCCACCACGCGCGGCACATGGTACACCGAGAGCACCATCTCATCCATCATGAACTACAACACCATGGCCAACGGCGGTGGCAACCTCTGGGGACCCAGCCACGAGATAGGCCACAACCACCAAGGCAGCATCAACGTCATCGGCACAACCGAGAGCTCCAACAACCTCTTCTCGAACATCAACACCTTCGAGAGCGGAATCCTCAACTCCCGCCGCTGGTACCCACACCAGAACTTCGACTACATGGCCAACCAAACGCCGTGGCTCGGGCGCGACATATGGATGACGACGGGCATGTTCTTCCAGCTCTACCTCTACTTCCACGCCGCACACAACGACGATGAATTCCTGCCTAACCTCTTCCGGCAGATGCGCAAGAAGCCCATCAACAAGTGGAGCGGGCCTGGCAACGGAGGACCCACATCCTACGGGCGCGACGACTATCTGCACCTGGCCAAGATGATCTGCGATGCTGCCAAGGCAGACCTCTCGGAGTTCTTCGAGGCTTACGGCATGTTCTACCCCGTGACGATGTATGAGGTAGGCGACTACTCCACATACTTCGTCACCACGACACAGGCCGAGATCGACGCCGCCAAGAAGTACATGCAGAAGTACGAGAAGAAGCTCGGCAACATCATGTTCATCGACGACCGCATCATCAAGAAGAAAGCCGACCCCGACAACATCTTCGGATGCGTGGCTGCCTCCGACGGCTGGAAGCGCGCCAACAGCGAGTACCCATACCTCATGGCAACATCAGCCTCGGCATACGTAGGCGGCGACTATGAGGAGTTCGCGCCCGGCGCTGAGCCCTGCACCGACGACTGGTACCGACTCTCGGGCCGCACCATCACCTTCCAGGGCACCAAGAACTACGCCGGCCACAAGTTCTACGACAAGGACGGCAACTTCCTCTGGGCCACCAACAAGCGCTCGGCTCAGCTGCCCGACGTCATCACAAAGCTCGGCATCGAAAACGTCGTCATCATGACAGCCAACTACGACATGACCGACACCCTCTGCACCGACACCAAGCCCGAGCCCGATGCCGTCTCCGACATCCAGGCTGGCGACAACGTAGGCGGCCGACAGGTGTTCGACATAGCAGGCCGCCGCGTCGACCACGTCTCACGCGGAATGTACATCGTCAACGGCAAGAAGGTCGTTGTGAAATAGTACTATGCCTTACGGCCCGGCACCATCGCGAGTGCCGGGCCGCAAGCTTCCCTCTCTCCTGACACCAACTCACAACACTACAAATACAAACACGCACATAAACTACTAAAACCTTTGAGTTATGAAGAACCGTAACATCCTACTGACACTGCTGCTCTACTGCCTCTCGCAGGCAACAGCATTTGCAATCATCGCACCGGGCGACGTCAAGACAAGCTTCGCCGCAGGCGACAGAGTGTTCATCAGCGCACGGCACACCAACAACTACAACGAGCAACAAGCCAAATATCTCGGCTTAGGAACCTACACCTACAGCGGCTCAACCTACTACCAGCCTGCATGGACAGCCCTCGACGTGCAGCCCGACGAAGGCTACGTAATGCAGCTCGTAGATGCCGAGACCGAGGTGCTGGGGCAGCCGGGCTACTATATCTTATTCGAGAAGCAGAACCTCTACTTCAGCGCCTACTACGCCAGCACCACAGCGGCCTCGCAAGGCTATGTCAACTGCAACTGGTATGGCCGCAATTATGCTACACCCGTGGCGCTGATCCCGGCCGACGACCCCGACAACCTCATCGGCAACACCACCAAGCCACTGCCGCCAAACACCTTCTACATCGTTTGCGAGTCGAAAGACAACAAACCGTTCTGCCTCAGCTCGGCCTACGACGACTCCTACGGCGTCACCGTCACGGGAGGCTACTGGGGCGGAGGCTACTGCCTCTTCACCTTCAACGAGGCCGTGGACAAAGAGATAGAGTCATATCTGCCAATGCTCGTCGACCTCTACAATGCCCACCTCTACGACAGCTACGTCGTAGGCAACAGCCCCGGATGCGTGCAGGACGAGGACGTGGTGAACGAGTTCCAGGCCGCCATGGAGCAGGCCACGCCACTCACCATCGAGGAGACAGGCCACACCGAGGAAGAGTACCAAGCCGCCTACGAGCGCCTCTCCGCTGCTGTGGCTGCCGTGGCAGCACTCCCGCGTGTGCCCTTCACCGCAGGCTACTACTACATCCGACCCGGACTCAAAGAGTACGGCGGGCGCGACAGCGGCAAAGCCCTGCAGGCTTACAAAAGCCGCATCTACATCGTCGACGACGAGAACTACATGCTCTCGAAGGAAGGAAAGGCTAAGCTGCTATGGCAGTTCACGCCAATCTCCGAAAGTTCGCAATACTACCATATGCGAAGCATCTACACCAACCAATACGTCTGCACAGGCTCGTCCTACAACTATCAATGGCAAATCCTCGGCAACGAGAACCTCGAGAACATATGGATGTACGCCAAGAACGATGGCTCATTCACGCCATACCTCTACGGAGGCTACAACACCTACACCTACTACCTCATCCCCTACGTCAACTACAATATGCTCTACTACCACTGGACGGGCAATGAAGAAGGCGGAGGCGCAACATATTACTTCGAAGCCGTGCCTGAGGAGGAGATTGAGGAACTGCTGCAGACCGCTCTCGACTGCCGGCTGCGCGACCTGCTCGAGGAGGTGGAGACGACATTCAGCGAGGCCGAGCCCAGCTTCGTAGAATCGCTCGACCAGGCCATCGTAAACCGCCTCACCACAGCCATCGAGGCTTCGAAGCAGGTAGAGAAAGGCACTACCACCGAGGCACATATCACCGAGCTGCAGCAAGCCTACGACGCCTTCCTGGCAGAATACAATATCGGCGAGAAACTACGTAAGACTATCGACGAGGCCGATGTAGTGTCCAACGCCTTCGCCACGGGCGAGGGCCTGGGATTCTACCCAGAAGGCACCGAGAACCCGCTGCCCGACCTCATCGAGGCTGCCGAAGAAGTCATTGGCTCAGACAGCTATACGGCCGGGGAGGTGACAGAACAGATCGGACTCCTGCGCGACGCCATCGACGACCTCGCGACGAAAGTCAACTGCACACCCGACCCCGAGAAATGGTACCACATCAACTTCGCAACCGAAGAGGAATACCACACCTACGGATGGGCTACAACGCAGGGCGAAGGTCTCTTCGGCACAACGCTCTCCGTGGCACAGGATGCGTCAACACCTCTCATACCAACTGAAGTGCGCTCAGGGGCAGGCTTGTTCTTCAGCATAGGTGGACTCGGAGCTTCGGAGATGAGCGACTTCCGATTCCTGCCCGTTGGCGACGACACCTATGCCCTGCAGAACCGAGGCACAGGACTCTTCATCAACACCCGCGGCAAAGGCACCGGAGCAACAGTCAGCACCACTCCGACTCTCTTCAGAGTGGAAGGCAAGGGCGCAGGCAAGGTAATCCTCAGAGGCTACAACCTGGAGACAGGCGAGAGCTGCGACCTGATTCACGCACAGAAGTCAGGCGCCAAACTCGTGGGATGGGACACCGACGGCGTAGAGACCAACTCTGCCTTCCGCGTCGAAGCCGTCTCTGACAATGCCGGCGAGGAACTGCCCATCATCATCGACGTCAAGCCAGGCTCGGCACAGGTGATGACATTCCCCTACAACATCACTCAAGTGAGCGAAGGAGCCATGTATAAAGTGGCCGGACGCTTCACCGACGACGGCATCGACTACATTGGACTCAAGCAAGCGGCCGAGGGCATCGAGGCCGGAGAGCCCTTCGTATTCATAGCCTATGGCGACTACAATAAGGACGCGCAGACGCCCGAGACCTTCTACATCGGCACGTTGATAGCCCAGAAGGCTACCGTCTCCGACTGCAACCTCACAGGAACGTTCCTCAGCCGCGTCAACGTTGAACAGCCCAACATCACACTCAGCATGAACCGCGACGGCGTGCCGCAGTGGGAAGTGGCAGACCGCGTCTACATGGAAGCCCTCACAGGCTACATCGACGTAGCAGACTACACACTCCCGACGATTGAACCCGCCGACTGCGACGAGCGCATCCTGCTCACCGATCCCAGTCACCTTATCGACGGCATAGCCATCACCACCGACTATAGCACCATGAGCAAAGCCTCTGACTGCTTCGACCTCAGCGGCCGACGCCTCGACGGCAGCCACCTGCGCAAGGGACTCTACATCAAGGGTCGCACGAAGGTTCTGGTGAAATAAAGCTCTGAAGAGGGCCGTTTAAAGCCCACAATGATACAATTATGCCGCAGTTATCTGACGATGACTGCGGCATTTTGTCATTTTTTTACTTTAATCTTTTGTCCTTAACGCAAGTTCTATTATTTTTGCAGTCAAAAGCGATAAGGAAATGAAACAAGTACCTTTTATCAACTCGCACTATCGCACCTTCGCCTACGCACTGCTCTTCGCCCTGGCGTGGACGTGGGCCTCGTGGTGGATGGGTGATATCTACCGCATCACCTACGAGAATTCTTATCTCGCAGCCGACAGCACACTCATGCACTTCCTCTGGCAGCAATCGTTCGGATCGCTGTGGATAGCGGGGCGTGCGCTCTTGCTGCTCTACCGCTGGCCACTGCTCGGCGGGCTCGCCGTGGCGCTGCTGCTGACGGCCGCCACATGGCTCGTGGGCTACTGCCTGCGGCTACGCCCTCGCTGGCGATGGCTCAGCCTGCTGCCCGCGGGCGCATGGATGGCGTGGGTGGCATGGACTGGCCTCAACCTCTACTACGAGAGCGAGCCGGGCCGCACGCTGGGCATACTGCTCCTGGGCGTGCTCGTCTGCGCCATCGATGCCTTTATCATCTGGACATTCAAGAGCCGATCCGCCAACCATAAGCACCACTCAGGAGCGCCCGCCACCGTCGGCACATGGGTTTCCACCGTGGCAACGCTCGTCGTGTGCTTCGGAGTGCCGGTGGCTATAACACACGTGAGGCATCCCTATGCCCGACCGCTGACACACATGCAGGTGCAGATGCTTAATGAGGACTGGGAAGGCATGAGCCAGACGGCACGCGACCACGCCTCGCTCTCCTACCGCCCACTGGCAGCCTACTACGCCATCGCCCTCGTCCACACGGGACGCCTCGCCGACGACCTCTTCGACATTCGGCTCGACTTCGACTCGCTGCACGTAGTAAATTATTCGGGCGAACCCGACGTAGGTTCAAACTATTATATCATCGATTGCAACTACGCCGCCGGACTCTTCCGCTCGGCCGAGCATAAAGCCGTAGAGCGCATGACAATGGAAGGACCGTCGCTCGCCACGCTGAAGCACCTCACGCGCCTGGCCCTGCTCGACCACAACTGGCCGCTCGCCCGCAAATACCTCAGCATTCTCGGGCGTGCGCCCTTCGAAGGCGCATTCATCGAGCGCTATTCGGCTATGCTCGACAGCCCCGAGCGCGTGGCCGCCGACCCCGAGTTTGCGCTCCTGCGACAGACAGAACCCGTAATGGACAACTTCGAGAGCTACTTTGAGCAACCAGTGTTCCTAGGCTACAACTGCGTGCTCATGGCAGGGCGCTCGGCCACAGCGCTGCAGCACAGCCTGCTGGCCAACCTCTATTCCAAACGCATGCCAGCTTTCCTCGAGCGCTGCCAGGCTCTCATGGGCTCCACGCCGCAAAAGACGATTGCCGAAGGCCTCGTCACTCAGGTCAAGAAGAACCCGGCAATCGTCCAAGCGTTTCCGCAACTGCAGATGACGGCACAGATGTACACGGGCTTCCTACGTAACGTAGCCACCGAGATGAAAGACCGCCCGCGCTATGCCCGCCAGCTTTTCGACAGCTACAAAGGCTACTACCCCTACTACTATTTCTTCGGCAACCTCAAAGCCACACGCAAGAGCGACAAGAAAGAACACGCAAGCTCCAACGCGGGAGTGAATTAAAATGAAAAATGAAAAGTGAAAAGTGAAAAATGAAAAGATCTTCATTCTTTATAACCACAACTCTTTTTATCGCAGTCTTGGCGATGAGCAGTTGCAGCGGCAGGCCTAAGTCGGTGCCTACAGCTTTCACCGACGTGACCGATTCCGCCATGATATTCCCAGACTATCGCGACGTGACGATTCCGCCAAACATCGCGCCAATGAACATCAAGGTCAGCGATGACGGCGCCACGGAGTTCGTTGTGGAGATAGGCAGTTTGGTGGCTGGAGCTACGGCCGACGGCAAGACCGACATCGACTCCACAGCCTGGCGACAGCTGCTGGAACAGAACAAGGGGAAGGACATCGCCGTGCACGTCTACGCCCATCGCCCGGCGGGCTGGGTGCGCTTTCTGCCCTACACGCTGCATGTGGCCGAAGAGCCCATCGACGGTTTCTTGAGCTACCGACTAATCGAACCGGGCTATGAACTCTACCGACAACTGGGCCTCTACCAGCGCAACCTCTCTAACTTCGACGAAGCCGTCATCTACGAGAACAACCGCTCGTTCAGCGACAAGGACAACCACTGCGTCAACTGCCATAATTTCCAAAACTACTCCACCGACCGCATGCTCTTCCACGTGCGTGCAGCCCACGGCGGCACGGTAATCATCGAAGGCAACGAGGCCCACAAGATAGCCATCAAGCACGACAGTATCATCGCTGCCGGCGTCTATCCCTCGTGGCATCCCACGCAAGCCCTCGTAGCCTTCTCTACGAACAGCACCGGTCAGGTCTTCCACATGTTCCACAAAGAGAAGATTGAAGTGCTCGACATGGCCTCCGACCTTCTGCTCTACGACGTCGAGAAGAACAGCGTGCGCCACATCCTGCGCTCGTCCGATGCCCTCGAGACCTTCCCCTGCTGGGCACCCGACGGCAGCCGCCTCTACTACTGCTCGGCCCGCTGCAACGAGGCACGCGCCGACAGTCTCATACTGCGCACCGTGGCAAAGTACGACAGCCTCCTCTACGATATCTATTCCATTCCCTTTGACGCCGCCACACGCACCTTCGGCGAGCCGCGCCTCGAAGTGGACGCCAGCGCCTCGGGCCACAGCACCAGCGTGCCGCGCATAAGCCCCGATGGCAAATACCTGCTTTATACGCAGGGCGACTACGGACAGTTCCACATTTGGCACCACAGCGCCGACCTGTGGGTGAAGAGGTTGGCTAACTCAGACAGTTACCCTCTCACCGCAGCCAACAGCGCCGAGGCCGAGAGTTTCCACTCATGGTCGTCGAACGGCCGCTGGATAGCATTCGCCAGCCGCCGTCTGGATGCGGCCTACTCGCGAGTGTTCATAGCCTACTTCGACCGTGACGGCCGCGCCCATAAAGCCTTCCTGCTGCCTCAGCGCGACCCCGACTTCAACACCATGTTGCTCAAGAGCTTCAACGTTCCTGAGCTGACGAAGGATGCCGTGAAAATATCGACAGAGAAACTGAACCACATAGTCTACGACACCGAAGCAGAACTGGCAAGTTATGAAGAATAAGAAGCAGAGCATCACACAAAAGCGACCCGCGACGAAGGCCGAAGAGCCGAAGAACAAGGTCGGTCGCCGCCTGCCATGGGGCATAATCACTGGCGTAGCTTTCTTCGTGCTTGCCTGGGTGTGGGCCTCGTGGTGGATGGGCGATGTCTTGCGCATAGCCTATGAGCGCTCGTTCTTCGCCGCCGACGCCACTCTGATGTACTGGCTCGCCCAGAAATCCTTCGGATGGCTGTGGATAGCAGGGCGCGCCCTGCTGACGCTCTACCACTGGCCCGTGGTCGGGGGACTGTTGGTGGCCTTGCTGCTCACGGCCGGCACGTGGCTCACGAGCTACTGCCTACGGCTCAGAGGCGGCTGGCGCTGCCTCAGCTATCTGCCCGCCGGCGCTTGGCTGTGGTGGACGGCCCACGTAGGCCTCAACCTTTTCTATAAGAGTGAGCCCGGCCGCATCCTGGCCGCACCCGCGCTCTATGCTGCCATAGCCGGCGTGCTGGCCTTGGCCCTGAAGCTCAGCAGAAAGAAGGCAAATGCCCAAGCCGCTACAGCTTGGCACTGGGCTGCGGCAGAACTGATCATCGCGGTCGGCTGTTTCGCGTTGAGCGCCTGGCACCTCCAGGACCGGCATCCGTATCTGCGTCCACTGACCCGCATGCAGGTGCAGCTCCTCCACGAAGACTACGCGGGGATGTCGGCCACGGCACACGAGCACGCCGACATCTGTAACAGATTCGTTAGTGGCTACTACGCCCTGGCTTTAGCACGCACAGGGCAGCTGGCCGACCGTCTCTTCGACATCAGGCTGGAGTTTGACTCCATCCCGACAATGGGATATGACGGCAAACACAACCATTGCATCAACTACCACGTCATCGACTGCGACTATCACGCTGGTCTCTATCGCGCCTCACGGCACTACGCCATGGAAGAGATGACGCTGGACGGCCCCTCACTCTACACATTAAAGTATCTCACCAAAATAGCACTCATTGACGGAGATTGGAAACTGGCACGCAAATATTTCGGTGTGCTGAAGAGAGTGCCATTCGAGGGCGACTTCATCAGCAGGTTCGAGCCTATGGTCGGCCACGCAGAGCTCGTGGCTGCCGACCCCGAGTTCTCTGCCGTCATAGCCATGGCTCCCGAACGCCACAGCTTTGAGCAATTCTACCTCAAGCCAGGCTTCTTAGGCTACTACGCCAACCTTCAGACATTCAAGAACAAAGATGCCCTGATATGGAGCACCATGGCCTGCCTCTATGCCAAACGTATGCCCGACTTCCTGCAACGGTGTGGCAAGTTCATTGACGAGTCGCTGCCACGCTCCATAGCCGAAGGCCTCACCATCGCAGCCGTGAAAGAGCCGGGAATCCTCAAAGCGTTCCCGCAACTTGAGATGCAGATGAACGCCTACGAGCTGTTCGTCAAAGAAGCCATGCCCTATATGCAGGATCGCGAGCAGGGCGCCGAAGTCCTCTTCGAAAAGTACAAAGGCTACTACCCCTACTACTATTTCTTCGGAAACCTCCACAACACGCGCAAGCCAGGCGACGATGAGCAAGAGCACAACCGTGCGGGAGTGAATTAAAATGAAAAATGAAAAGTGAAAAGTGAAAAATGAAAAGATCTTCATTCTTTATAACCACAGCGTTGCTTCTTATCGCTGGAACGACAATCAGCAGTTGCAACGGCAAGCCTACGGCAGTGCCCACGGCCTTCGCCGACGTGACTGATTCGGCATACATCTTTCCCGACTACCGTGACGTGACGGTTCCACCGAACATCGCGCCGCTGAACTTCATGGTTCTCGACTCGCTCTCCGATGCCTTCGTAGCCGACGTGGAGGGCATAGTGTGCGGAGCTTCGGCCGACGGCAAAATTGACATTGACTCCACAGCATGGCGCAAGCTGCTTAGCGACCAGCGAGGCAAGAGCTTCAAGATCAGCGTCTATGTTCATAGGTCGCAAGGCTGGGTGCGACATCCGGCATTTAACATTAACGTTGCCCGAGAGAACGTCGACCCATACGTCACCTACCGCCTGATTGAGCCAGGCTATGAGGTCTATCAGCAGCTCGGCATCTACCAACGCGACCTCACCAATTTCGACGTCAAGACCGTCTACGAGAACCACCGCGACATCAATCCCAGCGAGGGGCATTGCATCAACTGCCACAAATTTCAAGACCACAACGCCCAGCGAATGTACCTGCACGTACGCGAGAATCACAAGGGCACTGTCTTCGTTGACGGCACCGATGCACATAAGATTATGATTAAGCACGACAGCATTCTGGCATCCGGTGCCTATGGCAACTGGCATCCCAGATTGCCTTTCGTAGCTTACAGCACGAACAGGACAGCGCAGGTGTTCCACTACAACAGCCCCTCGAAGATTGAGGTGTACGATGGTTCGTCAGACCTTCTCCTCTACGACGTGGAGCACAACGAGGTGCGCCACATCATACGCACGACCGACCATTTCGAGACCTTCCCCTGTTGGTCGGCCGACGGCACACGCCTCTACTACTGCGACGCACATCTGCCAAAGTTCAGCTTCACCGACAGCAACTTCGAGGCCAACCTCGTGCTACGCTACGACAGCCTCTTCTACGACATATATTCAATGCCCTTCGACACCGTCAGCCACACTTTCGGACAGCCGCGCCTCGAAGTGGATGCCAGCAGTCTGCAGCTCAGTGCCAGCGAGCCCGTGGCCAGTCCCGACGGGCGCTTCCTGCTCTACTCGCTCGCCCGCTACGGACAGTTCCACCTCTATCATAAAGATGCGGACCTATGGATAAAGAACATAGAGAGCGGTGAAGTCTATCCGCTGGCCGCGACCAATTCCACTGAGGGCGAGGGTTACTCGTCGTGGTCGTCGAACAGCCATTGGATTGTCTTCAGCTCGCGCCGCGACGACGGCGACTACACACGCTCATACATCGCCTACATCGACGACGAGGGTCGAGGCCACAAACCATTCATGCTGCCGCAGCGCGACCCAGAGTTCAACCTGCTGCTACTCAAGAGCTTCAATGTGCCGGAATTCTCCTACAATGCCGTCAGCATAAGCCAGGCGGAGATGGAGCACGCAATCCGCTTCACCGAGGCAGACATGGCCGCCTATAAGGGTCACGTAGCCAAGAGCGCCGAAGCACAGCCCTGACCTTCAGCGCCGCCACCGTCAGAGGAGCGATTAAATACCTTTGACCTTTTTCCGTACACCTTCAAGCTTATTAGTCTTCACACCTTAAGCCGCGCTACTTGCACAGCCGCGCGGCTTTTTCTTTACCTGCGACGGTGCAATGAGTGAAAACTGCTTAAAAAGCACGAAAGTTGAGGCGAAAATAGCTTATATTGGAAGATAATTCGTAACTTTGCAGCCGCAAAGTTTATACCACAGTCGCACTGTGCGAGCCCCTTCGCCCTTGTGTGACGCAAACGAAAAAAAGCATAATGGCATTAAAAGCAGGAATAGTAGGACTGCCCAACGTGGGCAAATCAACACTCTTCAACTGCCTCTCGAGCGCTAAGGCGCAGGCAGCTAACTTCCCCTTCTGCACTATCGATGCGCAGATGGGACAAATCACCGTGCCCGACGAGCGGCTCAACCGCCTGGCCGAGCTGGTGCATCCGGGGCGCATCGTGCCCGCCACGTGCGAGATAGTCGACATAGCAGGCCTCGTCAAAGGAGCCTCCAAGGGCGAAGGCCTCGGCAATCAGTTCCTCGGCAACATTCGCGAGTGCGACGCCATCATCCACGTCCTCCGCTGCTTCGACGACCCCAACATCGTGCACGTCGACGGCAGTGTCGACCCCGTCCGCGACAAGGAAATCATCGACACCGAGCTGCAGCTGAAGGACCTCGAGACCGTAGAGAGCCGCATTCAGCGCGTGGAGAAGCAGGCCCGCGTGGGCGGCGACAAGCAAGCCAAGATAGAACTCGGCGTGCTCGAGGCCTACCGCGCCGCCCTCGTCGAAGGGCGCAGCGCACGCACCGTGACCTTCGAGACCGATGATGAGGTGGCAGCTGCCAAGAACCTCTTCCTGCTCACGACGAAGCCCGTGCTCTACGTTTGCAACGTCGACGACGCCTCGGCCGCCAACGGCAACGCCTACGTCGAGGCCGTGCGCGAAGCCACCAAGGATGAGCAGGCCGCACTGCTCATCATCAGCGCACAGACCGAGGCCGATATTGCTGAGCTCGAGAGCTACGAGGAGAAGCAAATGTTCCTCGAGGACATGGGCCTCACGGAGAGCGGCTGCGACCGCCTCATCAAAGCCATCTACTCGCTGCTCGGCCTGCAAACGTTCATCACCGCCGGCGAGATGGAGGTGAAAGCCTGGACCTTCCGCCGCGGCTGGAAAGCGCCCCAGTGCGCCGGCGTCATCCACACCGACTTCGAGAAAGGCTTCATTCGCGCCGAGGTCATCAAGTACGACGACTACATAAAATACGGTTCAGAGGCAGCCGTGCGCGAAGCCGGAAAGATGGGCGTCGAAGGCAAGGACTACGTCGTACAGGACGGCGACATCATGCACTTTAGATTCAACGTCTGAAGACTCTCCCCCCGCCCTCCCTGTCAGGGAGGGAGTGGTTACTGTCGAGAATAATAATTCATTAGCACATTCAAGTTCTGCATGTTATGGACGTTCTGCACAAGCGAAGCGGCCAAGACAAGCGAAACTTATGGAACCTAATTAATAGAATAATGAAAAGATTGTCTTCTCTCATTTTGTTCCTAATTACATCCGCAACCCTGCTGGCACAGGTAACTGCTCCCTCCCTAACAGGGAGGGCGGGGGGAGGGTCTTCCCTTTTATTCATCTCCTGGAACCCCGACGTCGTAGCCTTCACCATAGGCTCCTGGGGCGTGCGCTGGTACTCGCTGTGCTGGTGCATAGGCCTGCTGCTCACCTATCTGCTCGAGGCCAAGCTCATCAAGGAGCAGAAGATAGCCGATGAGAAGTTCGAACCCCTCTTCCTCTATTCGTTCCTCGGCATACTCATTGGCGCACGCCTGGGCCACTGCCTCTTCTACGAGCCCGAATACTTCCTATCGTCGCCCACACACATGCTCGAGATGATAATCCCGGCCAAGATGGGCGCCGACGGCTCATGGCACTTCACCGGCTACACCGGGCTGGCCTCGCACGGCGGCACGCTCATGTTCATCGTAGCGCTCTGGCTCTACTCGCGCCACACGAAAGTGCCCTTCCTCACGGCCTTAGACAACATCGCTATCGTGACGCCCATCTGCGCCTGCGCCATTCGCATGGGCAACCTCATGAACTCCGAGATCATCGGCAAGCCCACCGACGTGCCTTGGGCATTCATCTTCGAGCAGGTCGACCAGCTGCCGCGCCATCCGGGACAACTCTATGAGGCCATAGCCTACTTCCTCTTCTTCTTCGTAGGCTGGTGGTTCTACCGCCGACGCCCCGAGCGCGTAGGCTCGGGCTTCTTCTTCGGCCTCTGCATACTACTCATCTTCACCTTCCGCTTCTTCATCGAGTACACCAAGGAAGTGCAGGTGTCGTTCGAGAACGGCATGCTCTTCAACATGGGTCAGCTGCTCTCCGTGCCCTTCATCCTGCTCGGTGCATACTGGGTCTGGCGAGGGAGCAAAAGTGTGAAAAGCGTGAAATAAAGAACTCAACGCTCAATGCAAGCTAGCTTGCGAGAGTTGAATAAAGAACAAAAGATGCGAAACAGACAGCTCATAACGATATTGGCCCTCGCCTTCCCCCTGGCACCACTGCACGCCCAGACGGCCAAGGACGACCTCATGCAGAACACTAAGTTCGGAGGCTATGTCATCGGCCAGGCCAAAGCCACCACCAGCGACGACGCCGCGGCCAAGGCCGACTTCGGACTGCGCCTGGTGCGCATTTATGTCGATACGAAGATTGGCGACTTCGCCATGAAGTTCCAAGCTCAGATGAACGGCAACACCAGCGGCGTCAACGGTCCTCGCATCGTAGATGCCTGGGCGGAATGGCAGCATTGGAAGGAACTGCGCGTGAAGGCCGGACAGTTCAAGCGCCCCTTCTCGTTCGAGAATCCCATGCACCCCTGGCTCCTCGGCCACGGGGCCTACTCGCAACTGGCCGACAAATTTGCCGGATTCAACGACCGCACAGGTGAGCACGCCTCAAACGGCCGCGATATAGGCCTGCAGCTGCAGGGCGACCTCTTCCCCATCGGCAGCGACGGCCACCGCCTTCTCCACTACCAAGGCGGCATCTTCAATGGCCAAGGCATCAATTTCGCCGACAAGAACACGCGCAAGGACCTCATCGGAGGCATTTGGGTAGCACCCATTAAGGAACTGCAGATAGGTGTCTTCGGCTGGACAGGCAACCGCGTCGTCAACGACTCGCTGACACTGGAGCGCCGCCGCTACAGCTTCGGCGTCAACTACACTGGCGACTGGACGGCCCGCGCCGAGTTTGCTGTTGACAATGCCAACGGCGGAGCCGACGCCTTCTATGCCATCGTAGGCACGCCCTCGTGGCACCGCTCGCGCCTGTTCCTCCACTACGACCTCTACCGCGAGGGCAAGAGCCACGACGGCGCCCACGCCATCTACGGCATCTCGGCCCAGCACACACTCCACCCCAACCTGATGCTACAAGCCAACTACGGCTTCAACGTTGACAAACGCAAGGCCGACGAGCGCTACCACGCCGTGGACCTGCAATTATACTGGCGGTTCTGAGTCAAAAGACATGCGGTTGCACTGGCCGATTCAACCGGTTGAACAAGCCGATTCAACCGGTCGCGAAGGCCGATGCAACAGGTTGAAAATGCTGATGCAACCGGATGCATAAATCCATCAGCACCCGTGAAATTGTGAATTTGTAAAATAGTCAAATACAACTATGTCAAGCCGATATTCTCAGACAGGCACACAAGTGCAGACACAGACACAGACGCTCTCGCCGCAACAGCTGCTGGTGAGGCAACTGACAGAGCTGCCCATCGAAGCCCTCTACGAGCGCGTAGATCAGGAGCTGAACGAGAATATCGCCCTCGAGCGCGACAACAACGAGGCCGATGCATTCGACAACAGCCCTAATGCCGCCGACGACTTCGGCAACGGCAACGAGGCCGACACAGGCTACGACAGCGCAGCAGACTACAGCTCGCCCGATGACATCCCCGACAACATCGCGCAGGCCAACCGCCGCGATGCCATGGAAACAGTCGTGGGTGAGACACTATCGTTCTACGACCAGTTGGAGGAGCAGATCGGACTGTTCCACCTCAACGACCATGAAGAGGAAGTGCTGCGCTACATCATCGGGTCGCTCGACGACGATGGTCTCTTGCGAGTATCGCTCACCCAGATTCAGGATGAGCTCGAGGTTTACCATAATATTGCCACCTCACAGGCCGAACTCGAGCACCTGCTCGACGTGCTGCAACACTTCGAGCCAGCAGGCGTGGGCGCACGCTCGCTGCAGGAATGCCTGCTGCTGCAAGTGAAAAACGCCCCCGACAGCCAGTCGCCAATCAAACAAAAGCTCACGGCACTGCTCACCAATCAGTTCGAGAACCTCACCCTCAATCGCTGGGACCGCATAGCTCGCAACATGAAGCTCAAAGACTCCGAAGTCTCGAGGCTGCAGCATGAGGTGCGACGCCTCAACCCGAGGCCCGGCAGCTCCATGGGCGAAGCACTAGGCCGCAACCTACAGCAGATAACGCCCGATTTCATCGTAGATACCGACCCCTACGGCCACCTGACGATGAGCCTCAACAACGGGCGCATACCGCCTCTGCGCGTGAGCCCCGACGACCTCGCTTTCCTCAATTCCTATCAAGGCCACGACATAAAGACGCTCACCCGCAGCCAGCGCGAAGGCATAACCTACCTGCGCGAAAGAATAGACAAGGCTCAAGGATTCATCGACGCTATCAAGCAGCGGCAGGAGACGCTCACGCTGACCATGCAGGCTATAATGCGAATGCAGCAGCCTTTCTTCGAGAGTGGCGACGAGACCGTGCTGCGCCCGATGACCCTTGAGGACGTTGCCTCGCAGACTGGCCTTCACCTATCGACAATCTCACGCGTGAGCAACTCCAAATGGGTGCAGACACCTTTTGGCATCTATCCCCTGAGGTGGTTCTTCACCTCCGCCGCCAAGCTCGACGGCGACGAGGTGAGCATTCGCAGCATCAAGGCCGCGCTCAAGGAAATCGTCGACGACGAGGACAAACGACAGCCGCTCACCGACGACGCACTCGCTCTGGCCCTGCAGCAACGAGGCTTCGACGTGGCTCGCCGCACAGTAGCGAAATACCGCACCGTGCTAGGCATTCCCGTAGCCCGAATGCGCAAAAACGATAACTGAGACTACAGACAACAATGGAATCAGACACTAACATAATCACACCCGCAAACAGGCGCGCCACAGCCTTCGACCGGAGGTCCAACGCCCGTCGGCTGCTCGTAGGCGCACGCTGGCTCTCCAGCATCTTCAGGCCCGAATTCTTCCCTATGCTCGGATTCGTTGTGCTGTTTCTGTTCACGTACCTCAGCCTGCTGCCATGGACTCTCAAGGGCCTGATACTGTTGCTCGTGCTCCTAGGAACCATCGTGCTGCCGCGCCTGACCATACGCTTTTGGCGCCAGACTCAAGGATGGGAGCGCCACCTGCTGCGCCTGCGCCAAAACCGCTTCTTCCCCTATATTATTTATTTATTGTACTATGCCTTCACGCTCCATCTGCTCAACCGTTTCCATCTGCCCCGCTACATGTCGGGCATACTCGTAGCGTCGCTTCTCATTCAAGGCACCTGCATACTAATCAACACGAAATGGAAAATCTCGATGCATGCCGCAGGAGCAGGAGGAGTCATTGGCGCTCTTATAGCCTATAGCCTGATATTCTTTTTCAACCCACTCTGGTGGCTCAGCATAAGCATTCTGATTGCCGGCCTCGTAGGCAGCAGCCGACTGCTGCTGCGCCAGCACAATCTCTGGCAGGTGCTGGCAGGCTACTGCGTGGGCCTCATCGGAGCCTTCGTGGGCATCTTTTTCTTCTAATTTATAGTCTGGACAACACTTTTTCGCGAAAAGAGCTGTTCGTTTACAGCTTTTTTCGTACCTTTGCGCCCGACTTTTAATGTGGATAGATTTGGGCTGCTTGCAACCACAGAAAAAAATGCTAAAAGAACAACCGAAAGGTTACTGCATTTGTGCCCCAATGACGTCCCATTCAATTCATTATTTATTAATCTCTAAATCTTAAATTGCAATGGGTTACTTATTTACATCCGAATCCGTTTCCGAAGGCCACCCCGATAAGGTCGCTGACCAAATCAGTGATGCCATCCTCGACAATCTGCTGGCCTACGACCCGCAGTCGAAAGTAGCATGCGAGACGCTCGTGACGACAGGTCAGGTCGTACTCGCTGGCGAAGTCAAGAGCGAAGCCTATGTCGATATGCCCGAGATAGCGCGCGACACCATCCGACGAATAGGCTACACCAAAGGCGAATACATGTTCGAGGCCAACTCATGCGGCGTCTTTTCATCCATTCACGAGCAGAGCCCCGACATCAACCGAGGCGTAGAGCGCGCCGAGCCTATGAGCCAGGGCGCCGGCGACCAAGGAATGATGTTCGGTTACGCCACCAACGAGACCGAGAACTTTATGCCCCTGGCACTGGACCTCGCACACCGCATCCTCATAACTCTGGCCGAAATACGCCGCGAAGGCATCGAGATGACCTATCTGCGCCCCGACGCCAAGAGCCAGGTGACCATAGAATATGGCGACGACGGACGGCCGCTGCGCGTCGACACAATCGTCGTT
The DNA here is from genome assembly GCA_017429945.1 of Bacteroidaceae bacterium. Taxonomy (GTDB): domain Bacteria; phylum Bacteroidota; class Bacteroidia; order Bacteroidales; family Bacteroidaceae; genus Physcousia. The sequence goes on along the minus strand of JAFRNY010000032.1, from coordinate 4,481 downwards.
TCCACACAACACGACGAATTCATCATGCCGCTCGACGGCGACCAGAACCGGGCCGACCAGCAGATGCTCAGCCAGATACGCCGCGACGTGAAGGAAATCCTCATGCCACGCGTCATAGCAGGAATAAAGAACGAAGCTGTGCGGGCTCTCTTCGACGATCACATCACCTTCCACGTCAACCCCCCGGGCAAGTTCGTAATAGGCGGGCCGCACGGCGACACGGGCCTCACCGGCCGCAAGATCATCGTTGACACCTACGGAGGCAAGGGCGCACACGGCGGAGGAGCCTTCTCAGGCAAAGACCCCTCGAAGGTCGACCGCTCGGCAGCCTATGCCGCACGCCATATCGCCAAGAATATGGTGGCCGCAGGCGTGGCCGACGAGATTCTCGTGCAACTGTCCTACGCCATCGGCGTGGCAGAGCCCGTGAGCATCTACGTCAACACCTATGGCAAGAGCCACGTAAGCCTGAGCGACGGCGAGATAGCGCGCAATATCCGCAATATTTTCGACCTCCGCCCACGGGCTATCGAGGACCGCCTCAAGCTGCGGGCTCCCATCTACGAGGAGACGGCCGCCTACGGACACATGGGCCGCCAGCCACAGCGCATCACCAAGACTTTCCACAGCCACTACGGCAATTCAATATCTCTCGAAGTCGAACTCTTCACATGGGAGAAGCTCGACTACGTAGACAGGATCAAACAAGCCTTCGGCCTATGAACATAGCAGTTTACTGTGCTTCGAGCACCAAGATTCACCAAGATTACTTCGCCGCGGCGCAAGCCCTGGGCGAAGAACTGGGCCGAAGGGGGATAGGGCTCGTCAACGGAGCCGGTAAGATGGGACTGATGGCCGCGGCCTCCGACGCCTGCCTGGCAGCGGGCGGCGAGGTCACGGGCGTAATCCCCACCTTCATGATCGAGCAAGACTGGCACCATAAAGGTCTCACACACCTCATTGAGACACGCAATATGCACGAGCGCAAGGAGACCATCGCACGCCTCTCCGACGGTTGCATAGCGCTGCCGGGCGGCTGCGGGACCCTCGAGGAGCTCATGGAAGTGATCACCTGGAAGCAGCTCGGACTCTACCTGAAGCCCATCGTCATCCTCAACATACGCGACTACTACGCCCCTCTGCTCGAACAGCTGCAGCGCGGAATCGACGAACATTTCATGGGGCCTCGCCATGCTGAGATCTGGCGCGTGGCATCAACGCCCGAAGAGGCCATCGACCTCGTCCTTTCCACTCCCCTCTGGGATGCCAGCGTGCGCAAGTTTGCAGCTATCTGATCCGCCGAAGTCTCCAAGAACTACAGGACAAAAACACTAAAGGATGTTGATTCAGGACACCATAGTAGTAAATAATACAGCAGCGGCTGCCGACACCATTGCCGTGGCGGCACCGCAGCGCGACACCATCACGGCGCGGCCCTCACACAGCCGCGTCGCAACTCCTGACTCCACATCAGCCTCGATCATGCCGGCACCGGCAGACAGCACCGCCACAGCCGCCGACAGCACCGCCGCGCAGAAAGGCGCTGCCGACACCAGCACCGAGCTCCCCGACAACCTGCCACTATTGTATCGCGGCAGCGAGCACACCGACAGCCTGCTTGCCGCCGACAGCCTGCTCTTCAACGACAAGCCGCTGACTGACGGGCGATTCACAGGCATGAAAGCGCAGGCACTGCCACAGGCTCTCTTCCGCAACGATGGAGTCAGCATAGCACTCTTGAGCTGTTTCCTGCTCATCCTGCTCTTTCTGGCCCACTCTTGGCAGCAGCTGCGACAGCGCCTGCGCCTCTTCTTCATGCCAAAACAGAGTTCGTCATCGGCCTCGCACACCGATGCCAAGACTTTCGAGCTCGTACACTTCATGCTCGGATGTCAGCTAAGCCTCATCATTGCGCTGCTTTTCTACTCCTATGCCGACGCAAACCTCTCGGTAAACCTCATCAACCTGCCGCCCCTGGCCCTGCTGGGAATTTATGCCGCCGTGGCGATGCTCACACTCATCGTCAAGCAACGCCTCTATCATTTCGTGCATTCAACCTTCTTCACCAAAGCCGAACGGCGCCGCTGGTACGAGGCGTTTTCGCTGCTTTTCATCTTCGAGAGCCTCGTCTTGTTTCCCCTCGCACTGCTATCTGTTTACTTCGATTTAGCGCTTGAAAAAGTGTCAATAATTCTTATCGGAGTGTTATTTTTCGTCAAAATCCTACTATTTTTCAAGGCTTTCAGCGTCTTTTTCGGCAAAATCAAAGGTTGTTTGCATTTATTTGTGTACTTTTGTGCGCTCGAATTGCTCCCGTTGCTTTTGGCATGGGGCGTTTTAGTAGAGTTAACTAGATTGTTTATCACTATTTTTTGACTCCTCTGAGCAGGGAAGCTCAGTCACAAACACCGCTCTATACAAGAGCACAAGAAACAAACAACGATGATTAAGAAGATACTGGTATCACAACCCAAGCCCTCTTCCGAAAAGTCGCCATATTACGACATAGCGGCGCGCCATGGCGTAGAAATAGTCTTCCACCCCTTCATAAAGGTGGAAAGCGTCAGTCCAAAGGAATTCCGCGAGCAGCACATCTCGCTCAGCGATTTCACGGCCGTCATCTTCACTTCGCGCCATGCCATCGACCACTTCTTCTCGCTGGCCAAGGAGCTGCGCTTCAATGTCCCCGAGACAATGAAGTACTTCTGCATCACAGAGCAAGTAGCCCTGTATATTCAGAAATACGTGCAGTACCGCAAGCGCAAGGTGTTCTTTGGTACAACAGGCAAGATAGCCGACCTCATGCCCACGTTCATCAAGCACAAGAACGAGCGCTATTTCGTGCCCCAGAGCGATGTCCACAACAATGAACTCCACGACCTGCTGGAATCGAAGAAACTGCAGCACGCCGAAGGCGTGATGTACCGCACCGTCCCCAACGATATCGACAAGGACGCGCCGTTCGACTACGATCTGATTGTCTTCTTCAGCCCCAGCGGAGTGCAGAGCCTGAAGAAGAATTTCCCCGATTTCGAGCAGGGCGATATAGCCATAGCCACCTTCGGACCGGCAACGGCCAAAGCCGTCAAGGACGCTGGCCTTCGCCTGGACCTCGAGGCTCCCACCCCTCAATACCCAAGTATCACATCAGCCCTTAATGCTTACATCGCCGAGGTCAACAAGACAAAATAAATTCTCCAAAAGTGAGCGTCTCTGCAGCCGCAAGGCTATAGAAGCGCTCTTCGCGGGCGGAAACAAGTCGTGCACGGCTTTTCCGCTCCGTGTTGTCTTTAGACCATTGAGCGAACAAGAAACGAGCACTCTGCCCGGCGCTGCCGACAGCAAATTTCAGCTGCTTATATCCGTGCCCAAACGCCTGTTCAAGCACGCCGTAGACCGCAACCGTGCAAAGCGACAAATCCGCGAAGCCTGGCGACTGAACAGAGACATTCTCACAGCTGTCAGCCCCCAGGCCACCGGCGAAGCCAATGCCGAGTGCGGCACTCCCCCACTTCATCACCTCCACATGGCATTCCTTTGGCTTGCAGCCGAGCCGCAGCCATCAGACCTCGTCCATCGCAAAATGAAAAATCTCCTTCACCGCGTGAGAGAAGTAGCCGAAACGTGGAAAGGATGAAGCCCTAATCAAAAAAAAACAAAACCCTAAGCCCTAATCCAAAAAACGCCCAAGACCTAATCCCTAATCTCTAATCCCCAATCTTAAATTGCTTCGCCGCCTTCTCATTCTCCCCATCCGCTTCTATCAGCGCTGCATAAGCCCGCTGACGCCCCCGTCGTGCCGCTTCACGCCCACCTGTTCGCAGTATGCCGTCGAGGCCATTGAGAAGCACGGGGCGCTGAAGGGATTATATCTTGCCGTGCGCCGCATTCTGCGCTGCCATCCTTGGGGCGGGCATGGCTATGACCCCGTTCCCGAAAAGTTCCATTTCTGAGCCTTGCATCAAAAAAACGCCCATTTCATCGATGCAATATCTGAATTTCCACACGCATTGTCCGCTGCCTACAGACGAACAGACGGTATCGTCCTGCGGATTTCACCCATGGCATCTGACTGCTGACTGGGCTGATCGCATGCCGGAGTTGGAGTCGGCACTGGCGGCTGAGGGCACCTTCGTGGGAGAATGCGGGCTCGACAAAGTTTGCTCTACGTCCTATTCCCTGCAACTTGAGGCTTTCGAAGCCCAGATAGCCCTTAGCGAGCGTTTGTGTCGCCCGCTCATCCTCCACTGCGTGCGCGCTGCCGACGACGTACTCCGCCTGAAGCGCGGCACTCGCCAGACGTGGATTTGGCACGGTTTTCGCGGAAAGCCTGAGCAGCTGCAACAGCTCTTAGACCATGGATTCTATATCAGCTTCGGTCTCCGCTTTAACGAAGCAAGCTTAGCCGCTTGCCCCATCGACCGTCTTTTTCTTGAGACAGACGACGCGCCACAGCCTATCGTACCATTATACGAGGCTGT
>JAFRNY010000031.1 GCA_017429945.1 Bacteroidaceae bacterium | reverse complement strand
TTTTCATTTGGTACTATGGTACTATGGTACTATATAAATTTCAAAATACGGCAAAACCCGCATCAGGCCTGGGTTTCAGGGCAATTAATCATCCGTTCGGATATAGTTGCATAGTACCATCAGAACAGTTTACGGCCCTTACTGAAACGGCCGACTGCGCCCGGCTCATAAGTAGACTGCGCATTGTGCGCCGTACACATTAGGGCGCTATGCGCACGCATAAAAGGCACAGCAGCACCGTTTCTCCGGGGAATAGAGTTAAACTCTATTAAACGTTGAGATTTTAACACACGGAATACATCATATATCAGAAATTTTTGCTACCTTTGTATGCTCTTACGAGACAAGGCGCACAAGGCTTCGGCGAACACAAGCCCAGCCACAGACAAACAACCCACTACTATAATAAACAATAGCTGCAACCACTACAAACACAGTATGATAACGAAAAAAATCCTCACAGCTATCGCATGCGCACTCGCCGCAGCGACCGCCTCAGCGCAAGAAGCCTGGACGCTGCAGCGCTGCCTCGACTACGCCGCCGAGAAAAACATCACCGTGCAGAAAAACCGCATCGCACAGCTCGACGCCGCCGAACAGCTAAAGCAAGCGCAGGCACAGCTCTTCCCCAGCCTCTCGTTCGCCATGAGCCAGGGACTCGGGTACCGACCCTTCCAGCAAGCCACTGTTATAGTGCAGAACGGCATGGCCACATCAACCAACAACAAAGTGACCGAGAACGGCTCCTACGGCCTGAACGCCAACTGGACCGTATGGAACGGAGGTATCAACCGCAAGAACGTCGAAGCACAGCGCCTGCAGGGCGAGATAGCCGACGTGCAGACCGAGCTCTCGCTAAAGAACATTCAGGAGCAGATAGCCCAGCTCTACGTGCAGATACTCTACACCATCGAAGCCAAGAAAGTCAACGAGCAACTCGCCGCCACCGCCAAACAGCAACTCGAGCGCGGGCAGGAACGCTATAAAGTAGGCGACCTGGCTAAGGCCGACGTAGCCCAACTTGAGTCGCAAGTGGCACAGACACAGTACGACGTCGTGAACGCACAGACGCAAATCGACGGCTACAAACGACAGCTCAAAGCCCTGCTGCAGCTCAGTATCACTGAGCCCTTCGACGTGGCCACCGAAGAGATGGCCGATGAGCGCGCCCTGCAGCCCGTGCCCGACAAAAACGAAGTCTACGATGCAGCCGTGCTCACCCGGCCAGAGATACGCAACGCGCAGCTGCAAGCCGACGCTGCCGACCTACAGCTCAACATAGCACGACGCGGATACCTGCCCACCATTGGCATCAACGCCGGCGTAGGTGCCAGCCACTACAGCGCCGACAGCCGCGGACTGGGAGAGCAGATGAAACGCAACCTCAACGGCAGCGCAGGACTCAGCCTCAGCGTGCCCATCTTCGACAACCGACGCAATAAGACAGCCGTGGAGCGCGCCAAAATCAACAAGACAACTACAGCTCTCGATCTGCTCGACCGCCAGACTGCACTAGGATCGACAATCGAAAACCTCTGGCTGCAAGCCACCAGCGCACAACAGCGGTTCATCAGCGCCGACGCTGCCGTGAAAAGCCAAGAGACCAACTTCGAGCTCATCAACGAGCAGTTCAAAGCTGGACTGAAGAACATCGTAGACCTTCTACAGGCACGCGACAACCTCCTGCAAGCCCAGCAAAACAAGCTGCAGAGCAAGTACACCACCATCCTCAATACACAGCTCCTCCGCTTCTACGAAGGCGGGCAGATGGGGATTTGAGAAGAATTAAAGAATTAAAAAATAAGAAAATAAGAAATTTAGAAAATAAGAAAATAAGAAATTTAGAAAATAAGAAAATAAGAAAGTCGGCAGCCACGCTGCCGGCTTTCGTATTTCAGGCTAGGATATAACTAGCGGTAAAATTTCATTTACGCCGCAGCGGACAGCGAACAGTTCTAGGTTTTAATTCAAGCAATCGTAGAAGCAAATTGAAGCGGACGCAGAAGCCTTTTTATACGGACGAATAAGCCACTTCATACGGACGAATAAGCCACTTCATACGGACGAACAGGCCACTTCATACGGACGAATAGGCCACTTCATACGGATGACTTCTCACTATCCACGCCATACCCGAATAGAGCGAAATCGCCAAGCAGAGGGTCGTCAGGGAAAATCTCGGAGAGGCGCGCTGTGAGGCGTCGGCATGCCGACATCGAAGCTGTGCGGCTCTCTACAAGGCCCAGGCGCTGCGCCTCCTGCAGCACATGAGTGTCGAGAGGCATGAGCAGCGTGCGACGGTCGATAAACGAAGACCATAGCCCAAGGTCGACAGGCGAACCAGAGCGCACCATCCAGCGCAGAAACATGCACAGACGCTTGCACGCCGACGTGGCATCCTGAGGAATGATGCCGCCACTGCCCTCACGGCGGAAATAATCAGTGATGCACACCACTGCGCCATAGCCGTCAGAAGCGCAACGGCGCACATAGCCACCCAAGCTGCCTTCAGCCTCGAGCAGGCGGGCGTAGGAGGCGAGGAAAGCGTGCATGGCAACGTAGCTGTAGAGACGATAAAACGAGCGGTGGTCATCAGCGCGAAAAACCTCCTCAAACTTATGAGAGCGCAAAAAGGCGCAGACATCGCCATCGGCACAGTCAAGAATAAACTGAATCTTGGGCAGGAACTGCTTACGGCTGCCATAGCTCAGGCACGAGGCCACGAAGGCTGTGGCTTCCTGATTGTCGACTCCCTCGACTTGATGCATGAACCACGAAGGGTCGCCAACGATGAAAGCTGGCGTCTCGTACTGTCGGGCATAGCACTGCAGTTGCTCGGCGATGGCTGATGACGGATTCGACATTTTCTGAAAGTCTTTATTTACGAGTCCACTAAAAGAAAGCTGGGACAATGAATATAGCGAGGAGCGATCCCCTCCTTGGTAATCTGGCAGTATATAAAGCAGGGGCTATCGCGTTAAGGAGGTCGCTTTATAGGGAATTCTGCGACCATAAAAACGCAAAGAGGTCAGGACCATTGATCCTGACCTCTTGTTGACGCTCGCTAAGTTCTGCGAACAGCGTAGTGAAGAGGAGGAGACTCGAACTCCCACGTCACAATTGACACTACCCCCTCAAAGTAGCGCGTCTACCAATTCCGCCACCTCTCCATTGTTGTTATGCAGCAAGCTCTCGAAGCACAGTGCCCAGAACAGGACTCGAACCTGCACGTCTCTCAACACTCGCACCTGAAACGAGCGCGTCTACCATTCCGCCACCTGGGCAGGCTCTGCTTTGCCAAGAAAGCTGCTTACCTTGTATCTCCGCCCCACATGTCCGAGCGGCAAACGAGACTCGAACTCGCGACCCCGACCTTGGCAAGGTCGTGCTCTACCAACTGAGCTATTGCCGCATACTCGGGAAACAGAGATGTATGCTGTCCGTTAAACTTTCAAAGAGCGTATGCCTTTCTGTTTTGCGGGTGCAAAGGTAGTGCTTTTTCTTATACCTGCAAAGCTTTTCGAAGTTTTTTTTCAAAAAAAGTGTATTTCCGACAAGAAAAGTGCCTCAATCCATGCGTGAGAGGTAATCTTCGTAGCCAAAACGCCGCAACAGCTCGCGCGAACCATCGGTATGCTCAATCGCGATCGAGGGGTGGCGAACGCCGTTGAAAGTCGTCGTCTTGACCGTCGTGTAGTGAATCATATCTTCGAAAACGACCTCGTCGCCGACGGTCAGCTCATGCGAAAACTCCCACTGGCCCATGAAATCGCCTGAGAGGCACGAGTTGCCGCCAAGGCGGTAGACATGGGCGCCCGCACTACCCTCCTCCACGTGCCGTGCGCCACGCACCTCGGGGTAATATGGCATCTCGAGGCAATCGGGCATATGGCACGTGAAGCTTACATCGAGGATGGCAGTGCGTATGCCGCCGTTCTCCACCACATCGACTACCGAAGCCACCAGCGGCCCGGTCTGCCATGCGAAGGCGCTGCCCGGCTCGAGGATTATGCGCAGATGCGGCCAGCGCTGATGGAACTGCTGCAGCGTGCTTACGAGCAGCTCAACGTCGTAGCCCTGGCGCGTCATCAGGTGGCCTCCGCCGAAATTAATCCACTTGAGCTGGGGAAACCACGCAGCGAACTTATTTATAATATGTACGAGCGTGCGCGCGAAAGCTTCGGCTGAGCTCTCGCAGTGGCAATGGATGTGGAAGCCCTCGATGTCGGCAGGCAGAGTGGCGGGAAGGTCTGCAGCCAGAATGCCGAAGCGCGAGCCAGGAGCGCAAGGATTGTAGAGCTCCGTCTCTATCTCGGAATACTCAGGATTGACGCGCAGGCCCAGCGATGGACTGTAGCTGCTGGCCGCCACCAATGGACTAAAACGCCGGTATTGTGAAAGTGAATTGAACGTCACGTGCGACGAGCAACGAAGTATCTCATCGAAATCGCCTTCGGTGTAAGCCGGGGAGTAGGTGTGGGCGGGCGAGCCGAACTGCTCCAATGCCAGGCGCGCCTCGTCGGGCGACGAGGCTGTGGTGTGGCTGATATACTCACGGAAGATGGGAAACGTCTTCCACAGCGCAAAGGCCTTGAACGCCAAGATAATCTCCGCACCCGAGCGCTCCGCCACATCGCGAATGAGCGACAGATTGCGTCGCAGCTTCGCTTCTTCTACAAGATAGTAGGGAGTTGTCATACTTCACTCGTCACGCCCACCTCTGACTCTCACAAGGGAGAGTGAGAAAGGCGAAGTAAACTTCATTGTTCACTTTTCACTTTTCATTTTTCACTTTTCAATACACAAACTTCACATTATCGAGCCACAGCGTGGTGCCCTCGGCACCGATATAGGCGCCGCCATGGCTGCTGGCAAACTGCAGGCAGAGGTGTGTGGGAGCATCGTTGGCATCGCCCCACTCCACTTCGCGCACGGGCACCATCTTGCCCTTGCTGTTGAGGGCATACTTCTGGTCGTCGCCGCCTTGGAAGAGATTCATATAGGGCTTGTAGTAGTTCGAGCCGGTGATGTCGCCATAGTATATCTTGAACTTAGCGCCATTCACCCAATCGGCCGTCTCCTTCGTAAAGTACTGAATAGCAGTGCCTATGCGCTTGGCATAGACATTGCCCTCGGCATCCTCCCAACGCTTCTGCAGCAGCAGGATGAACGAAGGATGATCGTCGCCTGCGACAGATTTAATAGGACTGAAGCCCGTCTGACGGATTCGACCAGACTTGCCCGAAAGCTTTACCTTATAGTCGAATTGCACAGCCGACGGACGTGCCGTGAAAGGTATGCCATAATCGAGATAGCGCATGGGATTGCTCGAACTGGTGATAGGCTCCATCATGTTGCCAAGATAAATCGACCCGGCAGCCAACACATGTACGTTGACCAGCCCCAGCACCTTAATGCCCACGACATGCGTGGTCATGCGGGCACAATAGCCGCTGCCGCGCTTCTCGCGATAGACGGAGACGTTGCTCTTCGTCACGCCTGCCACCTTAGCCATGATATTGCTGTTGGCCCATGGCGAGCCACCCTGATTGACGTAAGGCACAGAGCCGTTCCACGTGCCCGAAGGACCTACTTCGTAAAGGGTGCGAGTAGCGCCGCCGATAATTTTGCTTTCCTTGATGTCGCGTGTTATCCACTGGTCAAAATTGGAGTACTTGAGCTGAAGCTGCTGAGCACTGAGACTGAAGATGCTTGCTAATGCAAGAATGGTTAAAACTGTTCGTTTCATTTGTGTCGTATAGATTTAATTATTGTCATGAAGCCCCACGAGGTCGATAACATCAGCATCGATCGTCAGAGCGTGGAGCTCTTGGAGTGTTCCATTGAATATGTTGCAGTCCACATTGCCGCGAATGCCGTCCACACGACCCACGTCGGTGTACTGCCAAAAGCGCCAGGGCCCTTTGTACTCGAGCTCGCTGACGTAGTAATGAGCTATCCAATATGGATATTCGTCAAACTCAGGAGAACTGAGATATTTCTGCTTGAAGCTGTAGCCAGTGTAGAGAATAGGTTTCACGCCATAGTGACCACCGACTATCGTAAGCCACTCGCGAACAGCCTTTTGCAACTGAGCCACAGAGAGGTCGCCAGCCTTCTCCACATCGAGCACAGGAGGCAGGTCGCCAGCTTCGAGGTGAACCTGCTTGAGGAAGAAGCGCGCCTGCTTTCTCGCATCGACATCCGGAGAGAAGAAATGGTAGGCACTGCGCAGAAGGTCGTTCTGGCGTGCCTGATAGAAGTTGTCGTTGAAGTTCTCGTCGATAATGCTCACGCCTTCAGTTGCCTTGATGAAAACGAAGCGTATGGGTTTGCCCTGGATGCGGGAATTGCGCAGCCGCTCCCAGTCGATATTCTCCTGATAGTGGCTGATGTCAAGGCCATGGATTTCATAGCCTTGAGGATAGTCAGGCTCGCCATAGATGGCTTTCCAGCGGAAAGAGAACGGTCCGACGAAGAAGTAGTAAAAAAGAAAAAGGTAGGCCCCCACGACCAGGCAGAGGCCTGTCAGCAGAGCCCACAAAGGCACACGTCGCCAAAAGGGTTTCCGACCTCCTTTGCGACGTGAAGTCCGGCTGCGCGATGACTTCCGCTTCTTCTGCGCGGAACGAGGAGCCGAGCTTGTCTTATTAAACGCTGACGTACCCGCGAGCCGAGTCGCAGGTACGCCAGCTGTTGATGATTGTTTAGGCTTGTTCAAGTTTCAGAGTCTTGGTGCACTGGTCGCAAACTTCCGTAGGACCGAAGTACTGAATGGGACCGGGATAGACGTAAGCCGTCTGGCGAGCCCACTCCTCGCGATGAGCAGCAAAGAACTTGAAGGGAGCACCGTCGAGTTCCACGAGAGCCTTGCGGATGACAGGCTTGTCGGCACCATTGCGGCGCTCGATGTTCATCATCATCGTGATGGGCACACCGCCAGCCACCCACTCGGCAGCAGGAGCTGTAGTGTTCTTGACGATCGACATATAACCCGTCTTACCGTTGGCAATGAGGCGGCTGGCATTGTAGCCGAGGCTGTAGCAGTAGTCTGCATCGTAGTTGGAGGGAGCTGCGCAGCGACCTTCGTAGCCGAAGAAGTGGTGCTGAGTGCTAAACTTGCCTACGTACTTGCCTTCAGCCTTCATGGCAGCGAGACGCTTGGCCACCATACGTGAGAGCAGCTTCTCTGTCTCGATAAGGCTCACCTGAACGTTGCCGTGCGGGTCGCGGTCGAGGCAGAGCTGGCGGGCCACATCCTCGGGCAGGCTCTCGAGCACTGCGAGGTTGTCCTTGGCGATATTGCCCTTGACGAAGGCTATCTGCTCGTCGGCGCTTGCAAACTCGCGGGGCTCGCCCGTTGCGGGATCTGTGAGCACTTCGTTGAGCTCGCGGATAAGCTTCTTGATTGCAGGGATAAACTCAATCAGACCTTCGGGGATGAGCACTGTGCCGAAATTGTTGCCATCGGCAGCGCGAGCGGCCACGATGTCGGCAATGTAGTTAACGACGTCATCGAGGCTCATCTCCTTCTGCTCAACTTCCTCGCTGACGAGGCAAACGTTGGGCTGCGTCTGCAGGGCGCACTCCAAGGCGATGTGGCTGGCGGAGCGACCCATAAGCTTGATGAAGTGCCAATACTTGCGGGCGCTGTTGCAGTCGCGCTGGATGTTACCGATGAGCTCAGCATAGGTCTTGCAGGCTGTGTCGAAGCCGAATGAGGTCTCAATCTGCTCGTTCTTGAGGTCACCATCAATTGTCTTCGGGCAGCCAATCACCTGAACACCATAGTTCTTGGCTGCATAGTACTCAGCCAGGACGCAGGCGTTAGTGTTGGAATCATCGCCACCGATGATGACGAGAGCTTTGATACCAAGCTCGCGAAGAATCTCTATACCCTTCTCAAACTGATCAACTTTCTCAAGCTTCGTGCGACCAGAGCCAATGATGTCGAAGCCGCCTGTGTTGCGATATTCGTCGATGATATCAGCAGTAAGCTCCATATATTTATGGTCTACAAGGCCGCCGGGGCCGAGGATGAAGCCATAAAGCTTCGAAGCAGGGTTGATGCTCTTGACGCCGTCGAACAAGCCGCTGATAACGTTGTGGCCACCAGGAGCCTGGCCACCGCTCAGGATCACGCCAACATTGATGGGCTCAAAAGACTTAGCCTCACCGGGGACGAATTCTATCACGGGCAAGCCATAGGTATTGGGGAAGAGTTCACGAATCTTATCCTGGTCGCCAACGCTCTGCGTGGCAGCACCCTCGCGGGCGACAACCGGACCTTGAAGAGCCTTGGGCAACTTGGGCTGATAAGCAGCCCTAGCAATCTGTAATGCGCTTTTTTCCATTGTGTTAGTACGATTATATTATATTATTACTTAAAATCATTCACTCGGATTATTCACTTGGGTGATGAGGTAATTATTTAAGCCCTACAACGAGCGGAACTTGAATAATTATCCTGTTAGAACGGAAGATCGTCTGTACTCTCGCCGCCGAAAGCAGGCGTGGCAGCAGGAGCTGCGGCGTCAGTGGCAGGAGCTGCGGGCTGAGCCGGGGGGAAGGGAGCGGAGGCAACAGCTGCAGGCTGGTCACCCTGAGCTGGCGGGAAAGGAGTGGCTGCAGGCTGAGCTGCGGCAACAGGAGCGTTAGGATCGTAAGGCATCACTCGCCAAGCACGGATCTGATTGTACCAGCGTCCATTATACTCACGTGCGTCAATGTCGAAGCTCACGGTCAGCAGTTGACCCACTTGAATATTCATCTGGGCAATCTTATCTGAACCGAAGACCTCAAAGAGGCATTTGCGCGGATACTGCTCCAATGTCTCAAGCACGTACGATGCCACTTTCCACTCTGAACCCGTGCGCTGCGACACGCCGCCGCGCTCGGGCAATACGAAAATAATTTTTCCTGAGATTTCCATTTCTTCTTGTTTTGTAAATTATGTTTAAGTTTTATGCGCTCTAACTTGCAGCGGAGAGACAGCCTTCAGGGGCCGTTTTTCCGTTTTGCGATGCAAAAGTAAGTCTTTCTTGTCGGTTTTGCTAATTTTAAGAAGAAAATTTTGCGCAGCTCCGCAAAAAAGACTATCTTTGCTCGGTTTTTAGGACAAAACACCACATCAACAGTCTACACCGAGACACTCGTACAACAACTAAAACTACATAAGAAATGAAAATCAAAGTTGCAAGTGCGGCACTCTTCGGCCGCCTCACTTCCGTAAACCGTGTGCTCAACAGCAAGAACTCCTTCCCCATCCTCGACTGCTACCTTTTCGAGACCAACGGCTTGCAGATGTCAATAACAGCATCAGATAGCGAGACGACACTCGTGACAAGCATCGACCTTATCGAATGCGACCAGAATGCGCGCTTCTGCATCAAGGCTAAGACCATCCAGGACTCACTCAAGGAAATAGCCGACCAGCCCATCACCCTCGATGTAAATCTCGACACGATGGAAATCCGAGGCGACTACAACAACGGTCACTTCAACATCGTAGGTGAACGCGCCGACGAATACCCCACTCCGCATCAGATCGACGGCGAAGCCAACAACTTCGAAATTGCACAGAGCAAGCTCCTGGCTGGCATCAACCACAGCATCTTTGCAACTGCCGACGACGAAATACGCCCCGTGATGACTGGTGTCTACTTCGACTTCACGCCTGAATGCCTCGTCTTCGTAGGCACTGACGGCCGCAAGCTCGTACGCAAGAAGCTCTTCACAATCAAGAGCGAGCAACAGATTGGATTCATCCTGCCTAAAAAACCCGCCAACATACTGAAGTCGCTCCTGCAGAAGAGCGACGAGGCTATGGCCACGCTGACTTTCAGCGACAAGATGGCACAGTTCACAGCCCCCGACTTCACGATGACCTGTCGCCTCATCGATGGGCGCTACCCCAACTACAACAGCGTCATTCCACAGAACAACCCCTTCAAGGCCACCATCGATCGCGCAGCGCTCGTATCGGCGCTCAAGCGCGTGCTGGTATTCAGCAGCCAGAGCAGCGCACAAGTGAAGCTCGCCTTCAAGAAGAACGCGCTCACCGTCAGCGGTCAGGACATCGACTTCAGCACCTCTGCCGAAGAACGCCTTAGCTGCGACTACAACTCGCCCGCCATCAACATTGGGTTCAAGGGCACACTCCTTCTCGACCTCCTCGGCAATCTCGACAGCACCGAGGTTGTGTTTGAGCTCGCCGACCCGGGTCGCGCAGGAATCATCAAACCCGCTGAGCAGAAAGAGGACGAGGAAGTGCTCATGCTGCTCATGCCTATGATGCTCAATGATTAAGCCCTAAATGTATAATAGCATTGACAGATTAACAGCCACAACCGCTAATCTGTCAATGCTTTTTTTGTCTTACAATTATGCAACTGAACTTACAACGCCCCATCGTCTTCTTCGACCTTGAAACGACGGGCACCGATATAGTAAAAGACCGAATCGTAGAAATATGCCTGCTCAAGGTGTTCCCAAACGGCAACGAGGACGCCAAAGTGATGCGCATCAACCCTACCATCCACATCCCAGAGGATGCGTCTGCAGTACATGGGATCTATGATGCCGACGTTGCTGAATGCCCCACATTCAAGGATGTGGCAGAAGATGTATGGAACTTTTTCAAGGGCTGCGACGTAGGAGGTTTCAACTCTAACCGCTTCGACATTCCCATGCTCGTAGAAGAGTTCCTGCGCGCAGGCATCAACGCCGACCTCCACCACGCACTCTGCATCGACGTGCAGAACATCTACCACAAGCTCGAGCGACGCACACTAATTGCCGCTTATAAGTTCTACTGCCACAAGGACCTCGAGAACGCCCACTCAGCCCTTGCCGACACTCGCGCCACCTACGAAGTGCTTTGCGCACAGCTCGACCACTACCCCGAAGAACTGAAGAACGACGCTGAGTTCCTCGCCGAATACTCCCGCATGAACCGCAACGTTGACTATGCAGGACGTATTGTGCTCAACGACGACAATGTACCCACCTTCAATTTTGGCAAATATAAGGGCATGCCCGTGAGCGACGTTCTTCGCCGCGACCCAGGCTACTACAGCTGGATGATGCAGGGCGACTTCGCTCTCAACACCAAGCAGGTGCTCAACGAAATAGCCGTCAAAGGAAAATAAAATGAACATCGTACTCGGAATAACCGGAAGCATCGCTGCCTACAAGGCCTGCACACTCATTCGCCAGTTCGTGAAGCAAGGCCACGAGGTGCAGGTCGTCATCACCCCGGCTGGCAAGGAATTCATCACTCCCATCACGCTCTCGGCGCTGACGTCGAAGCCTGTCATCAGCGATTTCTTCGCACAGCGCGACGGCACTTGGCACAGCCACGTAGCCCTTGGACTGTGGGCTGACGCTATGGTCATTGCGCCTGCCACGGCCTCCACCATAGGCAAGATGGCCAACGGCATTGCCGACAATATGCTCTTGACCACCTATCTCTCGATGAAGGCACCCGTGTTCGTGGCTCCAGCCATGGATCTCGACATGTGGGCTCACGATGCAACGCAACACAACCTCGATATTCTTCGTCAGAGAGGCGTCGCCATCATCGAACCCGCAGCAGGCGAACTCGCCAGCCACCTCATAGGCAAAGGACGGATGGAAGAGCCCGAGCGCATTGCACAAATCGTGCTCCAGGCCATTGCACGCAAGAGCTCGTCAACATTGAACGGGCGACGCATCCTCATCACAGCAGGTCCTACTTACGAGCGCATAGACCCCGTCCGCTTCATCGGCAACTACTCCAGCGGAAAGATGGGCATAGCACTGGCTCGCGAATGCGCATGCAGAGGTGCCATAGTCGATCTCGTCTGCGGCCCTGTCAACAGCTATCCCGACGACAGAGGCATCAACGTTGTCAAGGTGGAAAGCGCCGGCGAGATGTGGGACAGCGCCAGCAGCCTCTTCCCAGCATCCGATGCCGCCATACTTTGCGCCGCCGTTGCCGATTTCACGCCTGAGAGTGTGGCCGACAACAAAATCAAGCGCGAAGGCAACGACCTTGTACTACACCTCAAGCCCACGCAGGACATTGCCAAGGGGCTCGGAGCAATGAAACAGCCTCACCAACGCCTAGTAGGCTTCGCACTTGAGACTAACGACGAAATGAGCAATGCAAAAGCCAAACTCGAGCGCAAGAACCTCGACTTCATCGTACTCAACTCGCTGCGCGACGAGGGAGCCGGCTTCCGCCACGACACCAATAAGATTACTATTGTCTCGCGCGATGGTCAGACGCCTTATCCGCTTAAGCCTAAGACCGAAGTGGCAGCCGACATCATCGACCGCCTCGAAGCATTATTCCAATAACAACAACTACATCCCCCCTACCCCGACATTATGTTACGCCGATTCTTTTTCTCCACTCTGATAGCCCTCTGCTGCAGCTGCTTAGCCTCTGCTCAGGAGCTAAATGCCAAGGTGATGATAAATCGCCAACAAGTGTCGAACACCAAATCAGGCGTTTTCGAAGCCCTGGAGAAGGCTATCACCCGGTTTCTGAACGAACGCGCGTGGACGCAGATTCCATTTCGCGAGAATGAGCGCATACAATGTTCGTTCAACTTCACCATCAACACCTACAGCGAGACCGACAATTCCTTCCGTGCAAGCCTCCTCGTGGCAAGCAACAGGCCTGTATGGGGCAGTAACTACACTACCACCATCTGGAATACCAACGACAAGGACTGCGATTTCACCTTCCAGGAATTCGACCAGTTGGAGTGGCACCCTGAGCAGGTCGACAACAACCTGACCGCTCTGCTCGCCTATTGGGCTTACTTCATCATCGGCCTTGACCTAGACTGCATGGCGCCTATGGGCGGCACAGATGTGCTTCGCATTGCACAAGACATCTGCAACCAAGCCGACGGTCTGGGCTATAAAGGTTGGAAAGCCTTCGATGACTCACGCAATCGCTTTGCCATAGTCAACGACTACCTCGACGGCTCGATGGAGGACTTCCGCCGACTGCAGTACACCTACTACCGCACTGGCCTCGACCACTTCGCCGAGAATGCCGAGCAGGCGCGCACGGCCATCACCGAAGCCATAACCCTCCTGCAGAAAGCGCGCGAGGGCAAATCGCTGAGCTTGTTACCACAAATCTTCACCGACTATAAGCGCGACGAAATCGTAAGCATCTTTTCCGGGCAAGGCTCAAGTCAGGACCGCGAGAAGATTTACGACATTCTCTTCCGAATAAATCCATCACAAAACAACTACTGGGAAAAGCTGAAACAGTAAATTGCCATTTATGTTGCAATCTCTACACATACGCAACTACGTCCTCATAAAAGAGCTCGACATCAACTTTAGCCAAGGCTTCAGCGTCCTCACGGGCGAGACCGGAGCCGGCAAGAGCATCATCCTTGGGGCCATCGGGCTACTGCTTGGACAACGAGCTGACACCAAGATGATCTCCGAGGGCGAAAAGCATTGCATCATCGAGGCTGAGTTCAATATCGAAGGACTTAGTCTCGACGCTTTGTTTCAAAGGCTCGACATCGACAGTGACGATGCCACGTGCATCATACGCCGCGAGCTCTCGTCAAATGGCAAGAGTCGCGCGTTCGTCAACGACACACCCGTAGCCCTGCCGGCCCTACGTGAGTTAGGCGACAAACTTATAGACATTCATTCGCAGCATAAGAACCTGCTTCTGGCGACAGAGAATTTCCAGCTGCAAGTGCTTGACACACTGGCCGCTGACTCCCCTCTGCGAGAAGACTACGAACGCACATTTACCATCTACACCAATGCCTGCCACCGACTCGCTGAAGCTCAAGCCGCGCTCGAGCAGTCTCAAGCCGACGAGGACTATCTACGTTTCCAGCTACAGCAACTCGAGGAACTGAATCTCGAAAGCGGGCGCCAAGACGAGATGGAGCGCGAACAGCAAGTGCTCGAACATGCTGAGGAGATAAAAGCTGCCTTGTGGACTGCCTCCTGCGCAATGCAAGGCGACGGCGAGTCACAAGGCGCCATCGCCCTCCTCCACTCAGCTCAGCGCCAACTCGAATCAATAAGTTCTATGCTGGAGTCATCGGCAGAACTCACAGAGCGCCTCGAGAGCGCTCTCATTGAGGTGCGCGACATAGCATCATCTGTAGAAGCCGAGGCCGAGGCCGTAAGCGTCGACCCCGCACGCCTTGAGGTCGTAAGCGAGTGGCTCAGCGCACTCTACTCGGCCATGCGCAAGCACCATGTTGACGATGAGGAGGCCCTCATTGCCCTGCGCGACGAACTGAGCGAACGCCTGCTGAGCATTGCCAACAGCGACGAACACATTAATAATATTACGCGCGAGCGCGATGAAGCCTATGACCACTTGCTCAAGACTGCACAGAAACTGACGAAAGCAAGAGAGAAAGCGGCCAAGACCGTGGAGGCACAGATGCTCAAGCTCTTAGCCCCGCTCGGCATTCCTAACGTACAATTTCAGGTTGCCATACAAAAGAGAAAAGAGCCGGCACCTAACGGCCTCGACCAAGTGGAATTTCTCTTCAGTGCCAATCAGGGCAGTCCGCTCAGACCTATCTCAGAAGTAGCCTCTGGCGGTGAGATAGCTCGCGTGATGCTCTCTCTGAAGACGCTCATGAGCGGAGCCACCAACCTGCCTACGATCATCTTCGACGAGATAGACACTGGCGTTAGTGGACATATCGCTGAGCGCATGGCACAGATGATGCTCGACATGGGTAAGAACGGCCGCCAGGTGATATCCATAACCCATCTTCCTCAGATAGCTGCACTCGGGCAGCACCACTACCGTGTATTCAAAACCGACGATGCCTCCGGCACCACAAGCCACATAGAGCAACTCTCACCTGCCGACCGCATCACAGAGATAGCCCACATGCTTAGCGGAGCAGAGCTCACTCAAGCAGCCATCGACAACGCTCGAGAATTGCTGAAGATTGAAAATTGAAAGATAGAAGATTGAAAGTTTTGATTATCGGAATTAAACGTTAAACTTTAAACCTTAAAACCAAAACTCCGGGCAGGGCCCGTGATAAATGTTCACAACATTAATGAAACAGATATTTACAATACTACTGCTAATCTGCGCCTGCAGCACGGCTATGGCGCAACCATCGAAATGGTTCAAGAAAGCGCGCAAGGCGCAACTGAACATCATCACCTACGACGCCTCGGGGCAGATGCTCCGTAGCACAAACGGATTCTACATCGCAAGCGATGGCACTGCCCTCACCGATTATGCCTCGCTGCGCGGAGCAGCACGCGCTGTTGCCATCGACGAGAGCGGCAAGCAGTGGGACGTCTGCGCCGTAGCCGGAGCCAACTCGCTCTACGACATCGCAAAGATTAAGGTTGCGACTAAAAAAGCTACACCCCTGAACATCGCTTCCAGCAACTCCGCAAAGGGTGCCCAAGCCTACATCATGCCTTACCTCTCAAGCAAAGCACCAGCTCCAACCATCGTGACAATCGACAAAGTGGAGGCTTTCGACGGCAACTACGTGCAATACACCCTTCCCCACAAGGCACCAGAGCTCTCCACCTCATGCCCCGTGATGAACGATAACGGTGAAGTCATTGGTCTGCTGCAGCTTGGCTTAGGAGCTAATGCCGAGCGAAGCTATGCCCTCTCGGCAGCTTATGCGCGCGACCTC
Organism: Bacteroidaceae bacterium; assembly: GCA_017429945.1. Classification (GTDB taxonomy): domain Bacteria; phylum Bacteroidota; class Bacteroidia; order Bacteroidales; family Bacteroidaceae; genus Physcousia. Next base: position 4,471 of record JAFRNY010000031.1, on the reverse strand, counting down.
AGCATCAGCGCCCTCTCGGCCACTATGAGCGACTACCGCGACCTCCTGCTGAAGAAAGCCCTGCCTGCAGAGAAAGACCAAGCAAGCAGCTTCATCTACCTCACTGGCACACGCGACACGGCCCTCTACCTCTCTTACGTCGACGACTACATCGCAGCATTCCCCGATGAAGCCAACGGCTACACCATGAAAGCCGAGATGCAGGCCGCCAAAGGCGCTTTTGCCGAAGCAGAGGAAACATGGACTGCAGGCTTGAAATCCAACGCCAACAAGGGCGAACTGCTCTACTCCAGGGCTCGCACCGTCTATGCGGCCGTACAGAGCAACAGCACACTGCCCACCGACTGGACGCTAGAGCGTGCCAGTGCCGACATCGACGCTGCCAGCGCTGAAGAGCCATCACCCGTATACACCGCACTCAAAGGGCATATCCTCTATGCCCAAAAGCAATACGCCGAGGCATGCAGCAAGTTCATCGAAGTAACAACCACTCCCCTGCGCGATGCCAGCTACTTCCTCTATGCTTCGCAATGCCAGCAGATATTGGGCGATAGCACGGCAGTACTCGCCTTGCAGGACAGCGCCGTGGCATGCTTTACTAAACCATACAGCGTAGACGCTGCGCCCGCACTGCTCATGCGCTCACAGACTCACCTCTCAATGGGCCACTACCGTCTGGCTGTCAACGACCTCATCGAATACGAACACCTCAAGCGCAACGAGCTCAACGCCAATTTCTACTATCAGCGTCAACAGGCCGAACTGAAATGCCGCATGTACCAGCAAGCCCTCGCCGACATTGAGCATGCAGCTACTATGGAACCCCGCGAACCACTTTACCAGGCCGAGCTCGCTGCTACTTATTATCGTTTCAATATGATCGATGAGGCTATTGCAGCAGCACGCAAGGCCATTGCCCTCGACGACAACTTCGCTGATGCCCACCGCATCCTTGGCGTATCCCTCAAGGCTAAGGGCGACAAACGCGCTGCCTCCGAAGCCTTCGACAAGGCTATCAGCCTCGGCGACGAGCTCTCAAAGACTCTCAAAGAACAATAATAACATACAGCTTAAGCAGTGAAACTGACACTCATAGTCATAGGCAAGACCACTGACCGCCACCTCCGCACGCTCATCGACGACTATCTGGCGCGCCTCACCCACTACGTGCCCTTCACGCTGGAGGTCATACCTGAATTGCGAGTCACCAAGTCGCAAAGCGCAGAGCAGCAGAAAGTGATGGAGGCTGAGCTCATACGCAAGCAGTTGCAGCCGGGCGACTATCTGGTGCTGCTCGACGAGCACGGCACAGAACGACGCTCCGTAGATTTCGCGGCATGGCTCGAGAAGCGCATGGCCGTAGGTGCACGCCGCATGGTGTTTCTCGTGGGAGGCCCCTACGGATTTGCCGATGATATTCACGCGCTGGCCAAGGAAAAGATCTCGCTGTCGCAGATGACCTTCTCCCACCAACTCATACGCCTCCTGTTCGTGGAACAACTCTACCGCGCACAGACCATCCTGCGCGGAGAGCCATACCACCATGAGTGAGGGCACGATAACAGGTTAGCAAATTAACACAGCCCTTAACCGACCAGACGGGGCTATAATCATTAAACTATAATCATTAAACTACGGGGTTGACCCGTGACACAATGCACTTCACAGGACTCTTCATAGGTTTTGCCACATTCATGACGATAGGCTTTTTCCACCCTCTTGTCATCAAAGCTGAATACTACATCGGCCGCCGCTCTTGGTGGGCATTTCTATTCGTTGGGCTTGCTGCTCTGACGGCCTCTCTCTTTGTCAACAACCAAACCGTCAGCATTATCCTCGGCGTCGTCGCCTTCTCTGCGCTATGGGGCATACGCGAGGTGTTCCAACAGCATGAACGAGTGCGCAAAGGCTGGTTTCCCATGAACCCTAAACGCAAGCAAGAATATGAGAAATAAGACAGGAGCACAATATGCCGCCACGAAGTACAGCGAACACGTTGTACGCGAGGATACGACACTGCTCGAGTTCATCATGCAGGCCATGGATGGCATCTCACGCAACCGCGCCAAAGACATCCTTGCGGGCCACGGCGTGACAGTAGACCGCCGCAACACCACGCGATTCGATGAGCCACTGCACGCCGGACAGGTGGTGCGCATAAGCAAGCATAAACGCAACAACCAGCTGCTCAACCAATATGTAAAAATCGTCTACGAGGACAAAGACCTTATCGTCATCGAGAAAGCCCCGGGCATCCTCTCCATGCCCGCCACGGCCAAGCAGTTCTCTGCCAAGCAAGTGCTCGACGAATACTTCACAAAGCGCCACTTCAAATGCACTGCCCACACCGTGCACCGCCTCGACCGCGACACCAGCGGCCTGATGATGTACGCCAAGGACCTCGAGATTGCCAAGATACTCGAGGATAACTGGCAGCAAATCGTCTACGACCGCCGCTATGTGGCAGTCGTAAGTGGCGAGATGGAGCGCGAGGGAGGCACAATTGAGAGTTGGCTCAAGGACAACAAAGCCTACATAACCTACTCTTCACCCACTGACCCTGGCGGCGGCAAATACGCCATCACGCACTACCACACGCTGCGCACTACGCCGCGCCAGTCGCTTGTCGAACTCAAGCTCGAGACTGGGCGCAAGAATCAGATTCGCGTACACATGAAGGATATCGGGCACCCCGTGCTGGGCGACAACAAATACGGCGACGGCCGCGACCCCATAGGGCGGCTATGCCTACATGCCTACCGCCTCCACTTCTACCACCCACGCACAGGTGAGCCTATGCTCTTCGAGACGCCATTCCCAAAGGATTTTATGAAATTATTCAATAACCCTCAAACACTTAACGACAATGAAGAAAACTAGCTTCCTCGCTGCTATCGTTGCAGCATCACTTACGCTCACCAGCTGCTTCACTACAGGCGGCACTGGAACTACAGGCTCAACCGGCTCAGACGCCGGCTCAATACTCGGAGGCATTCTCGGCCAAGGCGGTGTAGCACAGGCCGGCGGCGACATCCTCAACAACATTCTCGGAGGATTGCTCACCAAGGGCCTCACCGAGCAGAGCATCTACGGCACTTGGGTATATCAGTCGCCCGAAGTCCGCTTCGAGAGCGAGAATCTGTTGGCCAAGGCCGGCGGACAAGTCGTGGCTGCAAACGTAGAGCGCAAGCTCGAGTCGTACCTCTCTAAAGTAGGTATCAAGCAAGGCGCCACCATCTACACCTTCAACGAGGACAAGACCTACAGCATCGTCACAGGTGGCAGAACCATCTCGCAAGGCACCTACACATTCAATGCCAAGTCGCTCACACTGAAGATGCAAGGCACAATGGGACTGCTCAACCAGAACTGCACAGTAGGCATGGACGGAACCAACCTCTGCATACTCTACGATGCCGACAAGCTCCTCAACGTCATGAACTCCGTAGGCTCCGTACTCGGGCAAGTCAGTTCCACCGCAGGCACCGTGGCCGGCATCTTCGGCGACAACTACAAAGGCATGAAGCTCGGCCTAGCAATGAGCAAGCGCTAAAAAGGTGCCCTACCCCACAAACAAACAGCTCCGCCGCCAGTTCTCGTAATTTGGCTGCGGGGCTTTATTATTTTATTATATATTCTCTTCTTAAATCTTCGTTATGCTATATCGCGAAGCCATGTGGGCAAGCGCTTGATGACCTGTTCCTTGAGCAACTCGTGCACAGACAGGCGCTGTTCCTTGATTAGTGCGTAGAGCTTGTTGTTGTCGCTGAGGGTTCAGGACACAAAAATCATTCAAATATATAAGATATAGAAAGATCTGATAGATTTCTCGCAAAGCCTAACCATGCGCGCAAAACACCGCACATGTCATGCGTTTTTTGAAAAGTTTTTCAAAAAAGGGTTCATCTTACATTGTAAACGTCTGATAATCAATAGTCGTATTGAAAATCAATAACTTACAATGTAAGATGAACCCTTTTTCAAAAAACTTTTTGTTTTTTTGCTGCTACAGTAAGGGCCGACTGGACAAATATCTCAAGAGTATTACTCGAAAGCCTCAAGTGCTCTCTGGTAAAACAACTTGTTTTACTTAAGGACGACCAGACGAATCGGCTTACACGGCCTAGCGAGTTGGCCTACACATGCGGGCGAATTGCCCTATACATGCGGGCGAGTTGGCCTACACATACGGGCGAATTGCCCTATACATACGGGCGAGTTAGTCTACATGACCAGCCGAAATTTCCAAATATTTAACGTGAGTTCTATATAATAATGAGTCCACTTCAAGAAGGCAAACTCCTAAAGCCCGATGGGCATAAACGAAAAGGCAATGATATAGGAGTTGACCTGCAAAGCCCCGTAGGGGCGACGGATATTAGGCAGGGCGTGAAGCGGAGCGGAACCCCTGCTCATAGAGTTGATGTATATAGAGTGCCGTAGGTACGACGGAATTATTGAGCTTGTTCCT
>JAFRNY010000030.1 GCA_017429945.1 Bacteroidaceae bacterium | reverse complement strand
GATCTATTGCTATAACTTATTGTTCTATAATATCTTGTGCTGCTATTTAAAGTAAACGGATTTGAAATGAGATATCAGGCAACAATTGAAGAAAGGCAAAAAACCTTCTCTCATTTTCAGCTTATTAGAGTTAGTGTGAATAAATTTCTTATCCATTTGCATTTTTAACGGGACAGTAGTGATCAAATTTCACTCGCTCGAGCTCTGCTCGCTTGATACTTCAAGAATTGTGCGAAGCGCTTCGCAGGCTTCGAATGCAATCCAATGCAACGGCCAACATTCGACTGCCCTCCCAAGCGTTGTCATTCGAAACATCGCGAAGCGGTTTCGCTCGGCAATTCGTGAAATTCGAATATAATCTCGGACACTGCGCAGCCTATAATTCGTTTAATTCGTTAAATTCGTGGTTTAAATAAATTTCTTTGCAGGCGTCGAGCATCATCCCACGCGTTGTCATTCGAAACATCGAGGAGCGGTTTCGCGTTGAATTTGTGAAATTCGTGGTTTTATTAAATAGTCAAAAGTTCAATAATCTAAAGTGGTTGCCATTTTTCACTTCAGCAGCTCTTCAACCTTCTTGGCGAGCTCTTCGCCGCGCAGGTCGCGGGCAACGATGGTGCCGTCCTTGACGAGGACTGTGGCGGGGATAGCGCGTACGCCGTAAGCTGCGGCGCCTTCACACTCCCAGCCTTTGAGGTCGGAGATCTGGGGCCACGTCATGCCGAGGTCTGCGATAGCTTTCGTCCATGCACCCTTGTCGCTGTCGAGGCTCACGCCGATGATCTCGAAGCCCTGGGGGTGGAACTTCTCGTAGGCGGCCTTCACGTTTGGCATTTCAGCGCGGCAGGGTCCGCACCAGCTGGCCCAGAAGTCGATGAGGAGTACCTTGGCATTGGCAGCAACTTCGCTCACGGCGAGCTGTTTGTCGTCGGGCGTAGTGGCGGTGATGTCTTTGAGGGGCTTGCCCACGGCGGTCTGAGCCTTGACGTCATAGACCTCACGGAGCTCTTTCATCTGCTTGTTGTTGAGCTCTGCCGGTACCTGTGAGAGAAGCGCGGCGACTTCCTCGTCGGGAAGCATTGAGGCGTACTGCTGCAGGTAGGTTGTTCCGGCCACGTTAGAGATATTGGCCTTGATGAAGTCTTTGTAGAGGTTTATGAATTCATCTTGCAGCTGTTCCAACTGTTTTTGGGCTTCTGCATGTTGTTCCTCAGTGGCTGACTCGTCGGTCAGTACCTTATAGACTTTGTCGCCGCGTTGGTTAATAGCGAGCTCGGCTTCTCCGAGTTTGGTCAGAGCCTCGTTGGCCGGTGTGCCATAGACTTTGGCTGCCGTGTTAGCTGCCGTGTCGAGTTCTACGGTGATGTTGGCATTCTCGAGGGCGACGTGTGTGGCAATGCGTGTGTCGGGCAGAGTGTTGGACGTCCATACGACAAGGCGCATTACGGCCGTGTCTTGAACGCCAGTGAACTCGAAGTGTCCGTCCTTGACGACGGTCGTGGCGAGTGTCTCGAAGTCGAATGTGTTCAGCGTCACGGTGTCGCCATCGACAGCGCCTGTGGCTGTACCGGTGATCTTGTAGCTGTTTTGTGTGCAGGCTGCTAGGCTGAGCACTGCTGCTGCGATAGCAAGAGACAGGAGTTTTTTCATAAGGCTTTACGTTTCTAATTTTCTAATTTTCTAGATTTCTAATTATCTAAATTGCTAAATCTCTTTCAGCAAAGACAGCGCGCGGTCTTCGGCGGCTTCCATAATCTCGCGCTCGCCGGGACCTTTGTCGTTGAGGCCGCAGAGGTGTAGTATGCCGTGTATGATTACGCGGTGTAGCTCGCGCTCGTAGGGCACGGCGAGGCCTTCGGCGTTGCTGCGAACGGTGTCGAGGCTTATGATGAGGTCGCCGGCGACGTGCGTCGGTGTGCCGGCGTCAAAGGTGATGATATCGGTGTAGTAGTCGTGCTGGAGGAACTGCCTGTTGACGCGCAGAATCTCTTCGTCGTCGACGAATACGTAAGCCACGTCGCCCGTCGTGCGGCCGTAGCTCGAGGCTACCGCTACTACCCACCGGCGAATGAGCTCTTGGTCAATGGCCGGCATCTCTACGTTTATGGTTTGGAAGGAGATCAAGTTCGGAGGAGGGTTTATTGGTGAGGGATTAGGGGGCCGGCGGACGGACCGCCGGCAGCTGAACCCAGGGCTGGACGGGGATTATTCAATCTTCAATCTCATTTGCAGAGTTTGCAGTTCTCGCAGTTGCGGAAGCGCTTTTCGATGAGTGCGGCGAGGCGTAAACGCAGTGGCTCTAAGGGCAGCTCGTCGAGCACCTCGCTGGCGAAGGCCTGCTTGAGGAGCATGCGTGCCTCGGCTTCGCTGAGCCCTCGCTGGAGCATGTAGAAGAGGGCGTCGGCGTTGATCTGTCCCACCGTGCTGCCGTGGCTGCACTGTACGTCGTCGGCGTAGATCTCGAGCATCGGTTGAGTCCACATGCGAGCCTCTTCGGTGCACACGAGATTGGCGTTTCGCTCGATGGAATCGGTCTTTTCTGCATCTTCGCGCACCAGGACGCGCCCTGCGAACGCTCCCGACGACTGCTGGTCGGCCACATATTTGTAGAGCTCGCGACTGGTGCAGGCCGGCGCCTGATGGTCGATGAGCGTATTGTTGTCGACGTGCTGATGGCCGGCCATGATGGCGCTGCCCAGGAGCGAGGCTGTGGCGCCTTCGCCTGCGAGCGTGACGTCGGTCTGGTTGCGGCTTAGTCCGCTGGCGAGCGTGAAGGCGGCGTGCGTGAAGCTGCCTCCGGTTGCCACTTGCGCGAAGGTCTGATGGAAACGGTGGCATCGCTCGTGAGTGTCCTCAATGTCGTAGAACTCCACGCGTGCGCCCTCGCCCACGAATATTTCGGTGACCTGCGTCGTGAGGTAATCCTGCCCCGCTTCGGCTTTATCGGTGAGGATCACCTGCACCTCAGCGCCAGCCTCCGCCACAATCATGAGGCGGCGGTTCTGCATCAGGGGTAGGGTAGAGCGCCAGTTGTTGGTGATCTGCATGGGGTGATCTTTCTTGATGCCAGCCGGCACGCGCACCACCACGATGTCCTGCGCCAGCATAGTGTTTAGGGCCGCTATGCCGTCGGCCTCGAGCGGTGCCAGTGTGCCGTAGAGCTTGCTCACCAGCTCGAAGTCGGTCGGTTCGGCCGGCTGCGTCGCAAGCTTGAGCCCATAGTCGGGAGCGAAGGCTGCTGCCACGTCGGTATATTTGTAGCGCTCGACGTGCTTCGAAGGGAATCCCAGGCGGCGGAAGGCATCTGCGGCCTTGTCGCGCAGCGCGTTGAGTGCTGCCGGCGCTCCGACGTCGATGCGCTCACGTTCGCTCTCGAAGAGTCTTATGTATTGTGCTGTAGCTTCCATGTGACTCATACAAGAAACTGTTCGAAGCCGCGGTTCTCAATCTCTGCTGCCAGCTCGGGGCCTCCGCTCTTGACGATGCGCCCGTCGATGAGCACGTGCACGAAGTCGGGCTTGAGGTAGTCGAGCAGGCGCTGGTAGTGGGTGATTACGATGGCCGATGTCTCGGGCGTGCGCAGGCGGTTGAAACCTTCGGCCACTATGCGCAGTGCGTCGACGTCGAGGCCCGAGTCGGTTTCGTCGAGGATGGCGAGTCGCGGCTCCAGCATCGCCATCTGGAAGATCTCGTTGCGCTTCTTCTCGCCGCCGCTGAAGCCCTCGTTGACGCTGCGCGTGGTGAGCTTGTTGTCGAGCTCCACAATCTTGCGGCGCTCGCGCATAAGCTTGAGGAATTCGGCGGCCGACAGCGGCTCCTTGCCCTCGTATTTGCGCTTGGCGTTGATGGCGGCCTGCATGAACTTGGTCATGGGCACGCCGGGGATCTCCACGGGCTGCTGAAACGAGAGGAAGATGCCTTCATGCGAGCGCTCGTCGGGCGAGAGCTGCAGGAGGTCCTTGCCGCGGAAGGTGATACTGCCTTCGGTGACCTCGTAGGCGGGATGGCCCACGAGCACGTAGGAGAGCGTGGATTTGCCCGCTCCGTTGAGGCCCATGAGGGCGTGGATCTCACCTTCGCCCACGCTGAGGTCGATGCCTTTGAGTATTTCTTTGCCGCCAATGGAGGCGTGCAAGTTTCGTATTTCTAACATAGTATATTCCAAAGTCAATTGCGGCTGCAAAGATAGTAACTCTTTCAGGATTTGCCAAACAAACGTTACAAAAGTGCGTTTAAAATATAAAAGTTTGTTTAGTGTTATAATTTTTTATTCGTTTCCCTTCGTCACCTCAGCAGAAATAACTAATTTTGTGCCGCTTTTAAGTGCTGTATATTCAGTTTAACCCTAAAATAATTAAAAGAAATGGCAAAATTTGATGCTTCTATTCTGGAGAAGTACGGCATCAAGGGTAGCACCGTGATTGCCTACAATCCTTCCTACGAGTTCCTTTTCGAAGAGGAGACCAAGGCTGGTCTCGAGGGCTATGAGGTCGGTCAGGAGACTGAGCTCGGCGCTGTGAACGTGATGACTGGTATCTTCACCGGCCGCTCGCCTAAGGACAAGTACATCGTCGACGATGCTCAGAGCCACGACAAGGTGTGGTGGACTACTGAAGAGTACAAGAATGACAACCATCCCATGAGCGAGGACGTCTGGGCCAAGGTTAAGGATATCGCTACGAAGGAGCTCTCTGGCAAGAAGCTTTACGTCGTCGACGCTTTCTGCGGCGCCAACGAAGCAACTCACCTCGCCGTGCGCTTCATCCTCGAGGTAGCTTGGCAGGCTCACTTCATCAAGAATATGTTCATCCAGCCCACCGAGGCTGAGCTCGAGAACTTCGAGCCTAACTTCGTCATTTACAACGCATCCAAGGCTAAGGTGGAGAACTACAAGGAGCTCGGCCTCAACAGCGAGACTTGCGTAGCCTTCAACACCACCTCGCGCGAGCAGGTCATCATCAACACCTGGTACGGCGGTGAGATGAAGAAGGGCATGTTCTCCATGCAGAACTATTATCTGCCCCTCCAGGGCATCGCTTCGATGCACTGCTCTGCCAACACCGACATGGAAGGCAAGAACACCGCTATCTTCTTCGGCCTCTCTGGCACGGGTAAGACCACCCTCTCCACAGACCCGAAGCGCCTGCTCATCGGCGACGACGAGCACGGATGGGACGACGAGGGCGTGTTCAACCTCGAAGGCGGCTGCTACGCTAAGGTTATCAATCTCTCGAAGGAGAACGAACCCGACATTTACAACGCTATCCGCCGCGACGCCCTCCTGGAGAACGTCACCGTGGACAAGGACGGCAAGATCGACTTCGCCGACAAGAGCGTCACGGAGAACACCCGCGTAAGCTACCCCATCGAGCACATCGAGAAGATCGTGAAGAAGGTCAACGGCAAGAGCGCTGGTCCCGAGGCTAAGAACGTCATCTTCCTCTCGGCCGACGCATTCGGCGTGCTGCCTCCCGTAAGCATCCTCACCCCCGAGCAGACGAAGTACTACTTCCTCAGCGGCTTCACAGCTAAGCTCGCCGGCACAGAGCGCGGCATCACAGAGCCCACGCCCACCTTCAGCGCTTGCTTCGGCCAGGCATTCCTGGAGCTGCACCCCACGAAGTATGCCGAGGAGCTCGTCAAGAAGATGGAGAAGAGCGGTGCCAAGGCTTATCTGGTCAACACGGGCTGGAACGGCACAGGCAAGCGCATCAGCATCCCCGACACACGCGGTATCATCGACGCTATCCTCAACGGTAGCATCCTCAGCGCTCCCACAAAGAAGATTCCTTACTTCGACTTCGAGATCCCCACACAGCTCGAAGGCGTGGCATGGGGTATCCTCGATCCTCGCGACACCTATCAGGATCGCTCCAAGTGGGACGAGAAGGCTAAGGACCTCGCCGCACGCTTCATCAAGAACTTCAAGAAGTACGAAGGCAACGAAGCCGGCAAGGCTCTCGTAGCTGCAGGACCGAAGCTCTAAACAAGTTAACGAGTTGACAAGTTAACGAGTTGACAAGTTAACGAGTTGACAAGTTAACGAGTTTACAAGTTAACGAGTTTACAAGTTAACGAGTTGACAAGTTGGCGAGTTGACAAGTTGACATATAACAAATAATCCCGCCGTCAGCCTCTTCGGAGCTGGTGGCGGGATTTTTGTTTAACCTGACATCGCCAAAGGCCTCAGGAAACAAGCCCAAGGGTTATGGCCAAGACCCTTAAGGGTTCAGACGATAACCCTTAAGGGTTTTCTGTCGCGTGCCCAGAAAGGAAACAACTGCAAAGCTCGTGGCTCCCGTCGTGAGCCCGCGTAGTGACACTAAACCATGGCTCTCTTTCGGCCGAAAGGTTTGCGAAAAGGCCAAAAAGGTTCTTCGTGAGTTATTTTTCGGCTTTTTGTTTGGCGAATTAAATAAAAGAATTTACCTTTGTCGGCGATAACAGCAAAAATAGAAGGGTTCTGCGAGCAAAGCGGAGCTCTTTTACTTTTGTCTGTACTATCATTTACCGTCCACAAGCAGTGGCAATGCCACAGCGTCCCTAATATCAAGGCAATAACCTTCCGTGGCAGCTCCGGCTGCCTGCTCACAAAGTAAAATAATTAAAATCATAATACAATGGCTTACATGACCCAGAAGGGCTACGACAAGCTCGTAGCCGAGCTTCAGCAGTTAGAATCTGTTGAACGCCCCAAGGCTTCAGCTGCCATCGCCGAGGCGCGCGACAAAGGCGACCTGAGCGAGAACGCAGAATACGAAGCTGCCAAGGAGGCCCAGAGCCTCTTAGAGATGAAAATTACCCAGTTGAAAATGACCATCGCCGACGCCAAGATTATCGACACGAGTAAGCTCAACGCCGACACCGTGCAGATTCTCACGCGCGTAGAACTAAAGAATGTGAAGAACGGCGCCAAGATGGCCTACACCATCGTCAGCGAGACCGAGGCCAACCTGCGCGAAGGCAAGATCAGCGTGAAGACGCCCATCGCACAAGGCCTGCTCGGCAAGAAGGTGGGCGATATCGCAGAGATTCAAGTGCCTCAGGGCCTTATCCACCTCGAAGTGCTCGGCATAAGCTACGAAGAGTAGGACCCACCCCCGACCCCTCCCTCCAGAGGGAGGGGCGTGAATACCATCAAGAGGTGAAGGCACACCCACGATTTCTCCCTTCAGAGGGAGGGGCGTGAATACCATCAAGAGGGGAAGACCCTCCCCCGATTTCTTCCTTCAGAGGGAGGGGCGTGAATACCATCAAGAGGTGAAGGCACACCCACGATTTCTCCCTTCAGAGGGAGGGGCGTGAATACCATCAAGTGGTGAAGACCCTCCCCCGATTTCTCCCTCCGGAGTGAGGCCAACAACCATCCAACAACAACCAACTCTCAACTTTCAACTTTCAACTCTCAACTTTCAACTCTCAACTCTCAACTGACCTATGGCAACAATATTCAGTAAGATAGCTGCCGGCGAGATTCCCAGCTACTGCTGCGCCGCCGATGAGGAGTTCTATGCATTCCTCGATATTAACCCGATGGCCAAGGGCCACACCCTCGTCATTCCCCGTCGCGAAGTCGACTATATCTTCGACCTCGAGGACGACGAGCTGGCACGCCTCCACGTCTTTGCAGCCCGCGTGGCCCGCGCCATAAAGAAGGTAATCCCCTGCGTCAAGGTCGGCGAGGCCGTGCTCGGTCTTGAGGTGCCCCACGCCCACATACACCTCATCCCCATGCAGAGCGAGCGCGATATGCTCTTCTCCAACCCCAAACTGAAGTTCCCGGAAGAGGAAATGCAAGCCGTGGCCGACGCTATACGCAGCAATTTCTGAGCCGTGCGCTGTGCACCATAAAGAAAGAGGACACCTCACAACCTGTGAAGTGCCCTCTTTTTTGTGGGCGATTAAATAGTAGCTGCCAGCACGCCCTGGAATAAGTCCTCGGTCCCTTCCGTGTCCTTTGTGACGAACTCTTCTTTAGAAAAGTTGAAATTTACCGTCACCTTCACTTTTCCTTGCAACGCATTGGCCTGCAGCGTCTTATATGCAGTGAAAGTGAAATTTCACCTTCACTCACATTCACCAGGTCGAATCGTAGTAAAACAAGTTGTTTTACTTTGATTCGACCGGTCGTATAGCCCAACATTCCCGGTCGTTTACGCCTGTATGACCGTATGATATCCCTAATCCATAATGGCGTCAGCCATTTTTCAGAAGAACACTCTGAACATAAAGCGAACACCGTTTTTGTGGGTGCCGGGGTTGTTGTGGTAGGTGAGTCGGCGGACGTATTCGACGTGTAGGATCTTGAAGATGTTGTGCACGCCTACTCGTAGCTCCACGTATGGCGTATGCTTGTCCATGACCACGGTGTTGTTCTCGTAGAATGTTGTGCCGTCTTCGGCCGTACGGAAGTGTCCGGGGAAGAAGAAGAGGTCGGAGTCGGTGAAGTTGTTGGCGGCGGGGTTGTTCTTGTCGGTGAGCGTTCCCCAGAGCGCGTTTATGCCTATGTACTCACGCCAGTGCAGCTTCTTGAGCAGTGGCACGCGGTTGAAGATTTTGCCGCACATGTCCCACGACCACATGAGCTGTACGTAGCGGTCGTTGAGGAACTCGAGGTTGTTGATGAGCGAGAAGGTGTTGTCCTGGATGACAAAGCTCTGGTTGGCGGCGGGATGTATGAGCAGGGGGAAGGGCACGGTGTTCCATTGTATGCCGGCGCGGACGTCGAAGTCGGTGTAGCCCCAGCCTGCGGGCACATAGAATCGCTTGTAGATGCCGGCCTCGGTGACGTTGTAGTTGTAGTCGCCGCCGAGGAAGTCTTTGAGTCCGAGTGTGTGGCTTACGGTGAAGATGGGTGCGTCTTTGTTGATCTTCACGCGGCGCTGCTTAGTGTTGATGTATGTGGCGCCGGGCTCGAAGGAGACGTTGGCGTAGAACTCCGAGGTGTTGATGCCGCGCACGCGGTGCTGCAGGGAGTTCTCGAGGCTGAGGTCGCGCATGTTGCCAGAGGCTGTGACGGCGGGGTCGGTGCCGAGGCGCTGGTAGAAGAGCTGGTCGACGGGTCGCTGCTGTGTGCGCGTGTACTTCAGCTGCATCTTTGCTCCGTTGAACCATTCGCGGTCCCAAATCGCCTTCCACTCGCGGATGAGGTTGTACTGGTCGACTTTTGAGGTGTGGAAGGCCATGAACATATTGTCCTTGTCGGTGGGCACGAACTTGTCGAAGGGCGTTGTGACGTCGCGGCGGTAGGAGAAGTGGATGTTGTTGCGCGGGAATTCGCGGGCGAGGTAGGCCTTGCGGTTGAAGGAATAGACGACTTCGCCCCAGCCATAGAGGTTGCGCGAGCGTGTGCCGTAGGCGATATAACCCGAGAAGAACCAGTGGGGATTGAAGTGCGCCGTGGTGAAGCCCGATATGCGGAAGCGCCAGCGGTCGTAGTCGTTGAAGGAGACGGTGGTGTTGATGGGTCCGAAGTCGAACTTGTTGGTGGCCGTGCTGTCGGAGGTCTCAACGTAGTTCTCGATGAGCGCTTTCACGCCTATCATGACGGGCTTGAAGTATTTGAGCTCGGTGAGTTTCTTGAGTAGTCCGCCGATGCGACTCTCGCTCTCGGAGAGTTCTTCCTTGCGGTATTGTGCCCAGTACTGGTCGTCGGTGTGCATAGTGGCGTCGGGCTCGGTGAAGGTGGTGCCTTTGATGCGCTTGAAGACGTTGGGGGGTATGGGCTCGAAGGTGTAGTCGAAGTTGCGCACGGTGCGCTGCACGAGCAGCTTCGAGAACCAGTTTGTGACCTTGAGGCTGACGAGCATGTCATTGTTGACGCAGACGCGGTCGCCCGAGGGCAGGTCCTCGTAGTACTGGTCTATGCGTATGTCATCGACGAAGTTGACGTTGGACTGTTTGGGGAAGTGCAGTTCGGCGGTCTTCACCTGGTAGGTGGAGTCCATCATGATGTAGATGAGACCGTTGAAGGCTATGTCCTGCTGGTTATTGGGCGTGAAGCCGAGCACTACTACGCTGTCGTGTGGCGCTGTGCTGCGATGTGCCTCGTCGCGGCTGACATAGAAGTCGAGGGGGTTGTACTCGCGTATGGCTTTGTCCTCGGCCGATGTGCGGCGGAAGAAGAGTGTGTCCTGGATGTAGTAGCGGTAGAACTGAATGGCGGAGTTGGCTATGGGACTCTTGATGTGGAACTGCAGCAGCCGGCACTCTTCGTCGTAGATATTGACGTCGGTGAAGCAGTCCTTGAGTATGGTGGTGAGGATTTCGCCCGTGTTGATGAGCTCGTTTATGCCTCGGTTTGACTTGGCCTTGATGAGTTCTTTCTCGCTCTTGGGCGAGTGGCGGTAGAAGGTGTGTGAGAGCTGCTCGTCGACGGTCAGCGGCAGGATGAGTGTGCCCGTCTTTGGGTGGCGCTCTACGTGGTCCTTGAGGAATGCCCACGCCTTGCCTTCTTCGAGCTCGAAGATCTTGTCGGTGACCTCGTTGACGGAGGTGGTCATCTTCTCGTAGGTGGTGAAGGTGAAATAGTCCTTGGCGTGGAGGTCGTTGCTCTTCTTGTGCGCGATGACTTTGCGCATGAGCTCCACGGCGGGGTTGTTCTTGCGGCTGTAGCGTGTACGTTTGGTAGAGATGGTCACCTCCTTGAGGTTTGAGCCTTCGGGCTTGAGCTTCACGGTGATGTTCTTGTTCTTGCCGAAGGGCCCGAGGTGAATGACCTGTCGCTCGTAGCCCATGGTGCTGATGGTGAGCTCGCGCCAGGCCGAGTCTTCTTTTATGACGAAGCGGCCGTCCTCGTCGGTCATCTCGCCGTAGTTCTTGCCGTCGTAGTACACGTTGACGTACTCCAGCGCCTTGCGCGTCTTGGAGTCGATGACGGTGCCCATGACTTGCGCCGCGAGGTCGGCGGCCAAGGCGAGCGTGAGGATAGCTAAAATATATCTTTTCATAGGGTTTGCACGAAAACGGCTGCAAAAGTACACAAAATAGCCTTAGCAAGCGAATAATCTAGCGAGTTTAACGTATTTTAGACTGACAGTCAAGACTTTTTGCCGAATGAGACGAGGGCTGAAAACTATGAAACATAATATAAATAGGTATGTGCGCGTATAAGCGAACTTTGCAGCGCAAAACGTTCATAAAACATTACATCCGATGCAAACCGACAAGATTACAATGCGCGAAAAGGTGGGCTACTCGCTGGGCGACGTGGCTGCCAATCTGGTCTTCCAGATGATGATGATCTTCCAGCTGAAGTTCTACACCGACATCTTCGGCCTCGACGGCGCCGTGGCCGGCTCGGTGCTGCTCATAGCCCGTGTGGTGGACGCCTTCGTCGACCCCGCCGTGGGCATCATCACCGACCGCACTAAGACGCGCTGGGGCAAGTATCGCCCGTGGGTTCTCTGGACGGCAGTGCCTTTCTGCGTCTTCTACGTCCTCGCTTTCTGGAATCCGGGCATCGAGGACAAGGGTCTCGTGGCCTTGTATGCCACTGTCAGCTACGTGCTGCTCATGTCGATGTACTCGTTCAACAACACGCCCTATTCGGCCCTCGGAGGCGTCATGACGGGCGACATCCGTGAGCGCACCAGCATCACCAGCATACGCTTCGTGGGCTCCACCATAGCGCAGTTCGTGGTGCAGGGCCTCACGCTGCCCCTCGTGGCTAAGTTCGGCGGCGCCGACGAGGCTCACGGCTGGCTGTGCACCATAGGTCTTTATGCCGCCATCTGCCTCGTGTGCTTCGTCATCACCTTCTTCTCGGCCAAAGAGCGCATAGCGCCGCCGCCACAGCAGGAGGTGAACCTCAAGGCCGACGTGAGCGAGCTGCTCAGCAATGTGCCGTGGCGCGCTATGTTTGTCCTTACGCTCTTCGTATTCATCACCCTAGCCATGTGGGGCTCGGCCATGAGCTTCTATTTCCAGAACTATGTCGACCAGGCGGCGCTCTTCCACTTCCTCGACGGCCTCGGCCTCGTGCGCCCCGAGGGCGAGGGTGCGGCGCTGCTCACGAGCTTCAACCTCATCGCTCACTCCGAGGCCGACGCCTATGCCATAGGCTTCTCGCTCTTCAACATGGTTGGAGCCCTGGTGCAGTTCGCGGGCGTCATACTCCTCTCCAATTTCCTCGCCAACCGCTTCGGTAAGAAAGCCACCTTCATCGTCTGCCTGGCGCTGACAGCCATCTTCACAGCCCTCTTCTGGCTGCCTGGGCCGCAGGACGTCACGTCGATGTTCGTCCTCTGCGTGCTCAAGTCGCTGGCCTACGCCCCTACGGTGCCGCTCTTGTGGGCCATGATAGCCGATGTGGCCGACCATATCGAGTACGTCAACCACCGTCGCGCCACGGGCTTCTGCTTCTCGGGTGTTGTCTTCGCGCTGAAGGCGGGCTTGGGCCTCGGCGGAGCCTTCGCCGGACTCATCCTCTCGGCATTCGGCTATATCTCGGGCTCGGCAGCGCTGCAGAGCGAGAGCGCCGTCACGGGCATTCGCCTCGTAGGCAGTCTCGTGCCCGCACTGCTCTTCGCCATCGGCGTCGTAGCCCTCTGCTTCTATCCCATCACAAAGGAATTCAATGAGATGATGCAGGCCGAACTTGCCGCGCGCAGGGCAAAGAACGGAGAGAAGATTGAAGATTGAAAATTGAAGATTGAATAATCCACGTCCTGCTCTGGGTTCAGTTGCCTGCGGTCCGTCCGCCGGCTCCCCCTCCCCCTCATCCCTCCCCCCTCATCCCTCATCTCTAATCCCTCATCCCTCATTAGGAGAGTTGATACAATCAAGAAGTGTATAACCAGTCCCCTCATCCGCAAGTCATTCCACTCTCCCCCTAGGGGGGAGCGGGGAGGGGGTCTTTTAATTTTTCATATCATGCGTTACCTCTTTCCATCAGACTTCATGGCCGACCCCTCCGGCCACATTTTTGGCGACCGCCTCTACATCTATCCCTCTCACGACCGCGACAGCAAAGAAGCCTTCGACGACGATGGCGGTCACTTCCAGATGCGCGACTACCACGTCCTCGTGCTC
This sequence comes from Bacteroidaceae bacterium, assembly GCA_017429945.1. Taxonomy (GTDB): domain Bacteria; phylum Bacteroidota; class Bacteroidia; order Bacteroidales; family Bacteroidaceae; genus Physcousia. Next base: position 26,970 of record JAFRNY010000030.1, on the reverse strand, counting down.
GACGACCCCGAGCAGGCTGAGGCCCGCGACCTGGGCAAGATTCTCGACATCAACGATGTGCCCTGGGCCGAGAAACAGCTGTGGGACAGCGACGTACTCGAACACAACGGCCGCTACTACCTCATCTTCTCGGCCAAGGACTGGGGCGGCGAATTCCGCCTTGGCGTGGCCGTTGCCGAGCGCCCTGAAGGTCCCTTCGTGGCACAGCCGCAGCCCATACGTGGAGCGCTGAGCATCGACCCCTGCGTGTTCAAGGACGACGACGGTGAGGTCTATGTCTATTTCGGCGGCCTGTGGGGCGGGCAGCTCCAATGGCATACGCCGTTGGCGGCTCCCTTCGTTCCCATAGCTCAGCCCGATACTGCGCCGGCACCCGAAGGCTACGTCGACATTGGCCACGCCCCCGACCGCAAGACGCAGCTGTACGCCCCTGCCGAAGCTCCCGCCCTGCCGTCGTTGGTGGCCCGTATGAGCGATGATTTACTACAGTTCGCCGAGGCTCCTCGCCCGGTGCTTATCGTGGACGACAACGGCCAGCCCCTGCGCGCCGACGACCCCCACCGCTTCTTCGAAGCCTCGTGGCTGCATAAGCACAACGGCATCTACTATTTCAGCTACAGCACCGGCGACAGCCATCTGCTCTGCTACGCCACCGGCACATCGCCCTACGGTCCCTTCCGTTTCCGCGGCGAGCTGCTCCAACCCGTTGTGGGCTGGACCACGCACCACAGCATCGTGGAGTGGCGAGGCCGATGGTTCCTGCTCCACCACGACAGCGTGCCCTCCGGCGGCTGCACATGGCTCCGCAGCGCCAAGATTGCCGAGCTGGAGTATGAGCCCGACGGCTCGCTGCACTTGGTCGACGAGCAATAAGAAAATAACAGAAACAATCAATAAATCTTAAGACATGAAGAATCTATCTTCCTTAAAACGAGTTGGCGCACTGATGGCTATGCTGGTCTTCGCCACGATAGTCTTCGCCCAAGGTGTTAAACTGTTGCCTACGTTGCACGTCGATGGCCGCTGGCTGGTCGACGAGCACGGCAACCACGTCGTGTTGCACGGAGTGATGGACACGCCCAGCGCCTGGTTCAACAACGGGCGGTGGGGCTGGAGCTATGACGATGCCGGCCGTCAGCGTTGCATCGATTATTTCGAGAAACTGTTCAAGGGTTTGGAAGAGGCCCATTGCACCGTCTTCCGACTCCACCTCGAGCCCGCTTGGACCAACGACGGCAGCATCACAGCCAAGGGTTTCACCAAGCAGGACGGCAAGACCATTGACCCTCTTGGCAATGAGGTCGGCGGCGAGGCAGATATCTCACATTTCAGCGAGGCACGCCTGCGCACCTATCTTACTTCGCTCTATTTCCCGTTGATGCAGCGCGCCATGAACCACGGCATGTATGTAGTCGTGCGCCCGCCAGGCGTATGTCCCGGCAAGCTGCAGGTGGGCGACTACTATCAGCAGTACCTCTTGAAAGTCTGGGACATCTTCACTCAAAACAACAATATCAAGAAATATGCCGGACAGATAAGCATTGAGCTGGCCAACGAACCCGTGTCGCTCAAGAATGCCGAGGGGCAGGACGACCCCCACGCCCTGCACGACTACTTCCAGCCCGTTGTCGATAAGATTCGCAGCAACGGTTTCACGGGAATCGTCTGGGCCCCCGGCACCGGCTGGCAGGCCAACTACACCGACTACGGCACCTTCCCTATCGAAGGGCCCAACATTGGCTATGCCGTCCACGACTACTGCGGATGGTACGGCTGCAGCGACGCCACTCCCGACCCTACGAACAAGATTAACCAGTTCCGCAAGCAAGTGCCTGTGGTCGACACAGCCCCCATCATCATCACCGAGGTAGACTGGAGCCCGAAGAAAGAGGGCACAGGCCACTACAACGAGCACGGTGAATGGGTAGAGTCGAACTGGGGCACCTGGGCCACCGGTTCCACGTCGAAGTGGGGCAAGGCCTTCAAGGCACTGCTCGACCACTACGGCAATATCTCGATGACCCTCTCGGGCACTGGATGCCTGATTGATATCGACACGCTCATCGACAAACGCAAGGTCGTGCCAGCCTTCGACGGCTTGGAGGAGGCGTGCGGCAAGGCCTGCATGGATTGGTATGCCGACTACTACAATAAGGACTGGCCCCACGCCGACTTCAAGAACGTCTCGGTCAGCGACCAGGGCGGGCGCTACAAGAATCCCGTCATCTTCGCCGACTTCCCCGACCCCGACGTCATACGCGTGGGCGACACCTATTATATGGTATCTACAACCATGCACCATTTCCCGGGCGCCACGATCCTGAAGAGCACCGACCTGGTCAACTGGGACTATTGCGCCCAGCCGCTAACACAGCTCGCCTCTACCGACCGCTACAACCTCATGAACGACAAGAATGCTTACGCCGCCGGCATGTGGGCTTGCTCTATGAAGTATCACGACGGGAAGTTCTACCTCCTTATCAACGGCAACGACACGGGCGGATGGCTCCTCACGGCCACTGATCCCGAAGGTCGCTGGGAGAAGCGGCAGCTCTCGCGCATCTACTACGACCCCGGCATGCTCTTCGACAACGGCAAGGTCTATGTGGCCTGCGGCATCGGCAATATTCAGATGTGCGAGCTCGACGAGAACTTCAATTTCATTCGCGAGCAGCGCGTCATAAGCGACAAGTCGGGCCTCGAGGGTTGCCACCTCTACAAGATTGGCGACTACTATTATATCTATGCCACCTATGGTGGCTGGCCCAGCGGGCAGGCGGTGTTCCGCTCGAAGAATATCTTCGGACCTTACGAGGAAAAGATGCTCGTGGAGAAGACCATCAACGGCAAACCCAACACCGTGCACCAGGGTGCCCTCATCGACACGCCCACGGGCGAATGGTGGACAATCCTTCAGGAAGATCTCGGCTGTATGGGCCGAATGCCCAACCTCCAGCCTGTGAAGTGGACCGACGACTGGCCCGTCGTGGGCAACAAAGGCGTGCCTTATGCCGCTTACAACAAGCCTGCCACCGCTCAGCCCATGCCCCGTCACCAGCTGCCTACCAACGACAACTTCCGCAGCTATCCTCTCGGGCAGCAGTGGGAATGGAACCATAACCCGCTCGACGGCGCGTGGAGCCTCTTCGAGCGGCCGGGATGGTTGCGTCTGCGCACTTCGGAGCCCGTCAGCCGCCTGACGCAAGCCCGCAATATGCTCACTCAGCGCACCTTCGCGTTCCACGACAAGGAGTCGACGCCCACCACGGGCACCGTCCGCCTCGATGTCAGCCACCTGCAAGAGGGCGACCGCGCCGGCATCTGCGTCTTCCAAGACCCCTATGCCTATATCGCCGTGGAGGTCAAGGACGGCCAGCGCCAGCTCGTATGGCGGCAGGACACGCTGCGCACATCCTCAAGCTTCACGCCTGCCGAGAAGGTGCAGGCCATCGACATCGACAGTGTCATTTACCTCCGTGCCTCCGTCACCAAGAGCACCAGCAAGACGCGTTTCTCGTACTCGCTCGATAATGCTACTTTCATGCCCTTTGGCGACGAGACGACGCTCGGCTACAGCCTCACCGTCTTCGTAGGTGCCCGCTTCGGACTCTTCTGTTACGCCACGCAGCCGGGCACCAACGGTTATGCCGACTTCGACTGGTTCTCCACCGAAGCAGACTTCGACGAGAGCACCTTCTACCCCGCCACCTTCGAGGGTTATAATGCCGACATGCTCACGGCCACAGAACTCAAACTCGGCACTACTGACGCCGAAATCATGGTGGGTAACTCCACGCCGCTGCAGCTGACGGCAACCTTTGCCGACGGCCACACCGACAACGTGGCAGCACAAACACAGTACAATATTTCGGGCGCAGATATCGTAACTGTTCAGGGGGGCCAGCTCAGAGGCATCGGCGAAGGCACGGCTAACGTCACGGCCATCTACACCGACCCCATGGGCAATGAGTTCACGACCAGCTTCACCGTCCGCAGCACCTTCTTCCCCTTTGCCGCCAAATACATCAATCCCAACCTCTTCGCAACAGGTTCCTACAATGAACGCACCCACACGTTCCGTCCCGGGCAGTGGGGACAGATGGGATGGGAATATCCCAACGGCGCAGATATGTCGGCCTACAAGTATCTCGTCATAAAGCTGAAGATACGCCAAAGCTGCAGTGCTCACCTGAACATCTTCACCTCGGGCTCCATTTGGGGCGACAGCTACCAGTCGCCCGACTTTGGCACCAGCAAGCAGATAGTCATAGACCTGAGCGAGGCTAAGTACACCAATGGAAACCGAACGGGCGAACCCCTCGACACGAAGAACATCCGCATCGTCGACTTCTGGGGTAACGGCAGCGGCACGATTGTAGTTGATGAGATGTACCTGACCAACAACGATGACTATTCGCCGCAAGACGCCATCGGCGACGTCGAGGCTGACAGCTCTGCCGACGTGCCCGTCTACAGCCTCTCGGGTCAGCTGCTCCGATCCGGTAGTCAAGGCACCAAGGGCCTCTCCTCGCTCCGACCGGGCATCTACATCGTAGGTGGCAAGAAGGTAGTGGTAAAATGACGAATGACAAATGATGAATGACAAATGATGAATGACGAATGACAAATGATGAATGACGAATAACCCAGCTGCGGGTTGAGTTGCCGGCGGTTCGTCCGCCGGCCCCACCTCCCCTCCCTACCTCCCCTTAAATCCCTCCCCGCTATATGAAAAGATTATTTCTTAGAATCTTTGTCGCGGCCCTCGCTTTCGGCCTGCTGAATGCTCAATCCCTTTCGGCGCAGACCTTGCGCCTGCCGGCACTGCTCTCCGATGGCGTTGTGCTGCAGCGCGGCCGCCCGCTGCCTTTGCACGGATGGGCCGCCCCTGGAGCCGGCGTCAGCGTAAAGCTGGGCCGCAAGACATTCGCGACGACAGCCGACGGCACTGGCCGCTGGCAGGTAGTCGTGCCGCCACAGAAGGCTGCCGGGCCGCTCACGCTCAGCGTGGCCAGCGGTGTCGAGCGGCAGGACGTCCGCGACGTGTACGTCGGCGACGTGTGGCTGGTCAGCGGGCAGTCGAACATCGACGTCAACATCGAGCGCGTATATCCGCAATACTCGGCCGAAATAGACCGTGACAGCACCGTGCGCGTGCGATTATTTAAGGTGGACAACGCCGTGGCCTTCGACGGCGTGCAGACCGACGTCGGCAGTCGCGTTCGCTGGCAGACGCTCAGCAAGTCGCGGGCGTGGGGCTTTTCGGCCCTCGGATATTTCCTGGGCAAACAGCTGGCCGCTGAGACAGGTGTGGCGCAAGGCGTCATCCAGAGCAGTTGGGGCGGCACGCCTATCGAGGCTTGGCTGCCTATAGATACCGTCGGCGCTATCCTCCCGTCGCTGGCGTCCGAAGCGCGTTATTATTCCGATCCTGAGTTCAACAGGCGGGCAACGGAAGCAAATGCCGCAGCCTCTGCTCGCTGGAGTGCGTTGCTCAACGAGAGCGACCCGGGTATGTCAGGCCGGTGGGCCGATGCCGCTTTCGACGATAGCCGCTGGCGCGTGGCTGACCAGTTCGACCTGCCCGTGCAGGGCTGGCAGTTCAACGGTTCGTACTGGGCCCGCCAGCGCATCACAATCGATGCCGCCCACGCCGGACAGGCCGCACGCCTGCTCGTGGGCACGCTCGTCGATGCTGACTTCACTTACGTCAACGGCCATCTCGTGGGCCACACCGGTTATCAGTATCCGCCGCGGCGCTACGAGGTGCCGGCCGACGTGCTCCGTGAGGGCGACAATGTGTTGGCCATCCGCTTCGTGTGCCGTGGCTTGAAGCCTTCCTTTGTACGCGAGAAACCCTATTACCTCGAGTTTGCCGACGGCACGCGCGTGCCCTTAGGGCGGACGTGGCGCGTCAGCGAGGGCGCTCAGATGCCGTCGCAGCCGTCGATGCCCACAGGCAATCAGAACACCGCCGGCGTGCTGTGGAACGCAATGCTGGCGCCCTTAGGTCCCATATCGCTCTCGGGCGTGGTCTGGTATCAGGGCGAGAGCAACACAGGTCGTGCCGAGATCTATGAGCGCGAACTCACGGCGCTGATGAGTTCGTGGCGACAGCGCTTCGGACAACCCGACCTCCCCTTCGCCATCGTGCAGCTGGCAGGCTTTATGGAGCCGCAGGCCGCACCGCAAGAGAGTGGCTGGCCACGCCTGCGTGAGAGCCAGCGTCGTGCCGCCGTGGCCGATGCCCATGCCGGAGTTGTGCCGGCCCACGACCTCGGTGAGGCTGTAGATATTCATCCTCTGCGCAAGAAAGAGGTGGCAGAGCGAGCCGCTATGGTCTTCAGGTACATCGCCAAAGGCAAGGCTGGGGCACAGCCCTTCCCGGCCCTCAAGAGTGTGAAGGCTGAGGGGCAGCAGCTCCTGCTCACCTTCGACCAGCCGCTGCGCGAAGGTCCTGTCAGAGGCTTCGAAGTGGCCGACGCCTCAGGGCGTTTCCGCAATGTCGAGGCCACGGCCAGAGGTTCCGTGGTGACGCTCCAAGCCTCCGGCCGCCGCGTGCGCTATGCTTGGAAGAACAATCCCGTAGAAGCTGACTGCGCAGCATCATCCTCAGCCCTCCCGGCCTTGCCTTTCGAGGCCGAGGCGAATGACGAATGATGAGCGCGTCGTTTGTCATCGTGCCTGTGACTGCGCAGCAGTGCGGATACGGCCGGTTGAAAGCGGCAACACGACCAGTTGAAAGCGGCAACATGACCGGTTGAAAACGGCAACACGACCGGTCGTATAGGCTTATTCGACCGGTCGTGTTGCTATATGCTTGCGGGTGACTTATTCCGAGGCACCGCGGGTACGCTGACTCTCGCGCCCGAAGAGGTACTGAGGCGTGTAGCCGCCGTAGTCCACTACAATCTTCTCGAAGACGATGCCAGGCGTGAGCGGCGATAGAGTGAGCCTGTGGAGCCCGCCGGCGGTGGCGCTCACGGGCAGTTCAACCGTGCTTTCCACGACGCGCCGCGCCACGGTGGGGTAGTAGACGCGATGAATGTTCTCGGGAGCCTCGTTGAGCTCGCGGTTGAAGTTCACCCGTGCGGCCGTGCCGTTGTCTATTGCCACCTCATATTCGTGGCCTCCGCGATTCAGGAAATCCAACGTCGATTTCACTACGACGTGAACTTTCACCCGTTCTACTCCCGTCGGCAGCGCTATGCGGTAAGTGAGGCTCGCACCAGTGGCCTCGGCCGTATAAGGCGTCAGGGCCACGCCGGCGTGAGTGCGTCCCATGCCCGGGTAGACGGTCCACTCGGTGCCTTCGGCCGCCTGTGCCTCGGCGAAGTGGTCGGCCTCGATGGCGAGATAACCTTCAGATGATGTGAATACAGTTTCGGCAGCAGCCTGGCTGTCAGGCTCGAGCAGCCGGGGCAGGTGGTCGGCTGCGAAGTCGTCGTTCCAACTGGTATAGCCAATGTGCTTCTGTATCATCATCCCGCGCCATTTGCCGCCAGCTATGTCATTATTGTATTCGGCACAGAGCAGCGAGTCGCGGCGGAAGCGCTCGCGGGCACGGTCGGCCCAGAGCTTAGCCTCAGGGTCGCCGACGGCAGCCAGCGCGTGGTTCATCGCCACGGCGCGGTACATCTCATAGAGGTTTGCCATAGCTTGAATGGGGAAAAGGATAAGCTCTTGGAAAGCCGTGCGACGCTCGGGCTGGAGGAGCCTGTAGAGCTGTAAGGCATCGGCTTCGAGGCGGGCAAATTCGCCGCAGACGCAATCCCACTCGCCCGTGGCGAGGTTGTAGGTGCGGGCATCGAGCAGTTCGGCCGTGACGCGGCTGTTCAGCCGTGCGCTCGTGTCGAGCAGTCGTGCGGCCTCGCGGGCATGGCCGTTCCCCACAATCGTCCGGCAGAACGGCACCGTGTGTTCCTCGACAATCGTGCGGCCGTCATAGCGCCGAGGGTCCCAGGCCATATCGAGGAAAAGCTGTATCTGGTATTCCATCGGTTTGAGGTCGCCGACGTTGAGGATCCAGAGGCGGTCGAGACCGAAGTCGGCGGCCAGGCGCAGCTGCTCCCACATGCCCTGCGTCTGCGTCACGTTAATCCATTTGCTGTTGCGCGGCGCCCCTACGTAGTCTACGTGGTAATAAAGTCCCCACCCGCCTTTGTGCTGTCGCTCGGCGGCTGTCGGCACGCGGCGGACGTTACCCCAGTTGTCGTCGCAGAGCAGAATCGTCACGTCGTCGGGCACGCGCATGCCGGCGTCGTAGTAGTCGAGCACCTCCTTGTAGAGGGCCCACACCTGCGGCGTCTCGCGTGCCGGGCGGCCCGTCACCTCTTCGATTATGCGGCGCTGGTTGCCGACTACCTGCTCCAGCAGACGCGTATCGGCCTCGGCCGACATCGCCTCGTCGCCGTCGCCGCGCATGCCAATGGTCACGATGTCCTCGGTGTCCTTCATCCGCTCAATGCCTTCGCGGAAGAACTGGTTGAGGCGCGTGGCGTTTGTGGCGTAGTTCCAGGGTCCCCACTTGCCGCGGTTGCGGGCATATTCCTTATGGCTGCGGGCCATGGGTTCGTGGTGACTGGTGCCAATGATGATGCCCATCTCATCGGCCAGGCGCGAGTTCTCGGGGTCGTCGGCATAAAATTCCCAGTCCCACATGGCGGGCCACATGAAATTGCCGCGCAGACGCAGGATGAGCTCGAACACGCGGGCGTAGAAGCGGTGGTCGCCATAGTCGGTGCCGTAGGTGTTTTTCACCCATTGCATCAGGCACGGGCCTTCGTCGTTGAGGAAGATTCCGCGGTAGCGCACTGCCGGCTCGCCGTCGGAGTAGTCGCCCGGCGAGGCAAAGAGGCTGTCGTGGTGCTCCACGGCCACGTCGGCCCACCACGCCCATGGCGACACGCCAGCCTGACGCGCCAGCTCAAAGAGGCCGTAGATGGTGCCGCGGCGGTCGCTGCCTGCGATCACCAGCTGCTGCCCCACGGTCGTGATGAGGTATTGCTCGCGCCGTCCGCGCAGCGACTTGAACTGCGCTTTCGTGAGCAGGCCTTTCAGCGCCGCACAGCGGCCGATGGTCCCGGCCACGATGCGTGCGTCGGAGGCCGAGGGCGTAAATAGCGTCGTGGCCTGGCTTACGTTGTGCAGATCGGCCAGCACATTCTCGGCGGCCCGTCGCACGCCGCGCTCGTCGCCGCTGTCCACGTAGAGCGCTATGCGCCCGCCGGCGTTGAGCAGCAGCACCCCTTCTTTCTCCTGAAAACCTATGAAGCTGTCGGCCGCCTGCAAGGCTGAGGCGGCGAGCGTAAGTAATGCGGTAAGCAAGAGTCTCTTCATGATGTGTGGTGATAAGTTTAGGTTGGTTTGTTTTGCTTTGCAAAAGTAGTGAAAAGAAGTTGTAGAATAACGCCATACGACTTCTTTTTTCACGCGTGAAACATATTTGTAACTTTTTGAGACGCCCATGTTATACGTATGAGCGCTATAGTGCTTACCTTTGTAGCGCAAACCAACATCTCATAGCAATGAAACAGTTAGCTCTCTCCATCGTGCTCGTGGCCGCTTTCGCCGCCGCAGCCTCAGCCCAGGGCCTCAAGGACGCCTACAAGGACTATTTCACCATCGGCGTGGCCGTGAACCAGCGCAACGTCACCAACCCCGAACAGCAGGCGCTGATCTTGCGCGAGTTCAACAGCGTCACGGCCGAGAACGATATGAAGCCGCAGCCCACGGAGCCGCGACAGGGGCAGTTCGATTTCACGCGCGCCGACCGCATCGCCAATTTCTGCCGACAGAACGGCATCAAGATGCGCGGCCACTGCCTGATGTGGCACGCCCAGATTGGCGAGTGGATGTACAAGGACGCCGACGGCAACTTGCTGCCCAAGGATGAATTCCTGCGCCGGATGCGCGACCATATTCACACCGTCGTAGGGCGCTACCGCGACGTCGTCTATGCCTGGGACGTCGTGAACGAGGCCATGACCGACGACAAGAGTGCCGAGAATCCCTACCGGCAGTCGGCGATGTATCAGATTGCAGGCGACGATTTCATAGCCTATGCCTTCCGCTATGCCCGCGAGGCCGACCCCGACAACCTGCTCTTCTACAACGACTACAACGAGACCGACCCGGTGAAGAGCCGCCGTATCTTTGAGATGGTGAAGAAGATGAAGGCCGCCGGAGTGCCTATTGACGGCATCGGCATGCAAGGCCACTACAATATATATGGACCTAAGGAGGACGAGATCGACGCCGCCATTAAGCTCTACAAGCAGGTGGTGAAGCACATTCACGTGACCGAGCTCGACGTACGCGCCAACGAGGAGATGGGCGGCGGCCTGCAGTTCAGTCAGGAGGGCGCTCAGGTCAGCGACTCGCTGCGCCAGCATCTGGCCGACCAGTATGCCCGTATCTTCCGCGTCTTGAGAAAGCATCGCGACGTCATCGACAACGTAACGTTCTGGAACCTCTCCGACCGCGACTCGTGGCTCGGCGCACGCAACTATCCCCTGCCATTCGACACCGAATACCAGCCGAAGAAGGCTTACGACTATATTCTAAATATGCGCAACCCCGAATGGCAGCTACCGCAGCGCCCGGCACGCCAGCCGCGGCCCCAGGGTCAGCAGGGCCAGCAGGGTCAGCGTCGCCGCGGCCAGCAGCAGGCACAGCGCCCGCCGTTCAATGCCGCCATGGCCTTTCCCGAGAAAGCCGAGGTGAAAGAGGATTTCCGGCCTTCGGCCACGAACCTCGCACGGCAGGACTATCCGCAGGTCAACTCTCAGGGCTACGTCCGCTTCCGCATAGAACTGCCCGAGGCCAAATCTGTCGTCAGCACCATTGGCGGCGGCGCCGGCACGCCCCTGCACCAGTGCTACGACGGCTCGTGGGTGGGACAGACGGCGAAGCCTAAGGACGAAGGCTTTCACTACTACCACCTCAACGTCGACGGAGGTCTGGTGACCGACCCCGGCACGCATATCTATGCCGGAGGTGCCCGCTACGAGAGCGGTATTGAGGTGCCGGCCCACGACGATGAGTTCTATACCATTAAGAATGTGCCGCACGGCGACCTTCGCGAGGTACTCTTTTGGAGCGAGAGCACGCAACAGATGCGCCGAGCCTTCGTCTACACACCGCCCACCTACGATAAGGACAAGAAAAAATACCCCGTCCTCTATCTGCAGCACGGATGGGGCGAGGATGAGACCTCATGGAGCCGCCAGGGCCGCGCCGGTATCATCATGGACAACCTGCTGGCCGAAGGCAAGTGCCTGCCTTTCATCGTAGTGATGACCTATGGCATGACCAACGAAGTGCGTTTTGGCGGCCTGCGCGAATTCACGGCCGAGGACTTCGAGAAGGTGCTCGTGGATGAGCTCGTGCCTTACATCGACAGTCACTACCGCACCATCGCCAAGAAAGACTCGCGAGCCATGGCTGGCCTCTCGATGGGCGGTTTTGAGACGCGCCTCATCACGCTGCGCCGCCCCGAGGTGTTCGGCTACTACGGCCTCTTCAGCGGAGGCACTTATTCGCCCGAGGATATCAAGGATGCCAAGCAGGTGCGCCTCATCTTCCAGAGTTGTGGCAGCAAGGAGAACCCCGAGGGCATCCGCACTTCCACCGAGGCACTGAAGGCTGCCGGCCACAACGCCGTGGGCTATGTCTCGGAAGGCACCGCCCATGAGTTCCTCACCTGGCGCCGCAGTCTGCGCGAGCTGGCACCGCTGCTCTTCCGGAAATGAAGTTAAAGGGAAGTTATGTGGCCTTCGGCCACGGAAGATAAAAGGGAGTTCTTCGCAGAGCGAAGCTCGAGCGAAAAGGACGATAGTCCCAAGAACTGCTTCCCAATGCTGAGCCCCCTAGACTGTGGTATCGTCCCTTTAACTCCCCTTTAACTCCCCTTTACCTTCCCTTTACCTTCCCTTTATCATCCCTTTACCTCCCCCTTCTTAAATGAAACGTTTTCTGATTATCCTGCTTCTCGCTCTCTTTGCGAGGATTGGCGCTCAGGCACAGGCCGATGCCCCTGCACCTGAGATGGAATATGTGATGCAACTTAACGTATCGCTTGGCGAGTCATACACCGCAGGCGAGACGCCCCGTGGCCGCCGCACTGTGGTCCCCATCACTGGCGGCACCTTCGAAGGGCCGCGCCTGCGGGGCACTATCGTCAGCGGAGGGGCCGACTGGCAGCTATCTAAGGGCAATCGCACGGAGTTGGAAGCTATCTATAGCATTAAGACCGACGACGGCGTATATATCTGCGTCCGCAACCGTGGCATTATCAGCAACGCCAAAGATGCCGACGGCAATCCCTCGTTCTACTTCAAGGCCGCGCCGCAGTTCGAGGCTCCCGAGGACAGCCGCTACGCCTGGCTCAATAACGCCCTCTTCGTCTGCGCCCCGGCACCCTCATCGGCCCGCGGGAGCATCAGACTCAACGTGTGGCGCGTGAAATAATACAATCCCCACAACCACTGGCAAGCAACGCTTTGCGCAGTGATATAGCCTATGAGAATAAAATATTTGCTACTGACACTGCTGGCGTGCGGCCAGCTTGCAGCACAGGAGGTCGCGCTTACGCCTCAGCCCGTATCAGCCAGCATCGCGAACCCAATGTTGTGGGCCGATGTCCCCGACCCCGATGTCATACGCGTGGGCGACACTTTCTACATGGTCTCTACCACGATGCACCTGATGCCTGGAGCGCCCATTATGCAGTCGCGCGACCTGAAGAACTGGCAGACCGTCGGCTACGTCTTCGACCGCCTCACCGACTCGCCTAAATACGACCTGCGCGAGGGCACGGTCTATGGCCGCGGGCAGTGGGCCACATCGCTCAAATACCATAAGGGCAAGTTCTATGCGCTGTTTGCCCCCAATGAGGGCGGCCCTATGGCCGACACTTATATCTGCACGGCAGAGCATGCCGAGGGTCCGTGGCAGATCCATTCGCGTATGCGCCATTTTCACGACGCCACGTTATTCTTCGACGATGACGACCGCATCTATGTCATCTATGGCACGGGCGAGATGGTGGAGCTGAAGGCCGACCTCACCGACGTCATCGAGGGCTCGCACGTGAAGCTCTTCGAGCGCGAGGCCGACGAGCGCGGGCTGCTCGAAGGCAGCCGCATGATAAAGCACAACGGCCGCTACTACCTGCTTATGATCAGTCACGTCTTCGCACCGGGGCGCCATCGTCGCGAGGTTTGCTATCGTGCCGACAACATACACGGCCCCTATGAGAAGCGCGTCGTCCTCGAGAGCGACTTCGGCGGCTTCCCCCACGTAGGGCAGGGCACGATCGTCGATACGCCCGACGGCGACTGGTATGGCATAATATTCCAGGACCGCGGAGGCGTAGGACGCGTACTGACGCTGTCACCGGTAAGATGGCTGGACGGTTGGCCCATGATCGGCGACGAGGCCGGGCGCGTGCCGGAGCGTATGCGCCCCGTGGTCAGTGGAGAACCGGCCGCTGCCATCGTCTGCAGCGACGATTTCAGCCAGCCGCGACTCGGTCTCCACTGGCAGTGGAACCACAATCCTGTCAACGAGGCTTGGTCGCTCACGGACCACCCCGGAAGCTTACGCCTGCGCACCTCTCGCGTCGTCGACAACCTTTATCTGGCGCCTAACACACTGACGCAGCGCATGGAAGGTCCGACGTGCAGCGGATTCATAGTCGTGGACATAAGCCACATGAAGGACGGCGACCGGGCAGGCCTGGCAGCCTTCAACGGCGACTCCGGTGTGCTGAGCATTAAGAAGGACGGCAAACGTCTGACACTCGCTATGAGCGAGCAGGCCGTAGCACTCTCCAACCGTGAGAAACGCGTAGAGAAGGTCGATGAGAAAGAGGTCGAGAGTACCCCGTTGCCTGCGAAGACGAAGAGGCTCTGGCTGCGCCTCGACGGCGATTTCCGCGCCGGTAAGGGTGATGCGGCCAACTTCTTCTACAGCCTCGACGGGCGCGAGTGGACACAGATAGGAACGCGCGACTATCGCATGACGTTCGACTACCGCCGCCTGTTCATGGGCTCCAAATTCGCCATCTTTTGTTACGCCACCAAGAATATTGGCGGCTACGTCGACGTAGATGAATTCAATTATTCCGTTGATAGCAAAAACAACTAAACTTTCGCAAGCTTATAGCACCACAGATTTCTGAGCAGCACGCTACGCAGGTGCTTACTGTCGCGCTTGTAGCATGACACTCGAAAGTTGCGCAGCCTTTCGCTCTAAAATCTGTGTAATATAGTGAAAATCGATAGTTAACGGCAAGGAAATCCGTGTAACCTGCGCAATCCGTGGTAAAAAGGACATGCGAAACTAGCAAAAACCAATAAATCATGAGACGAGTTTTATTAGCACTGCTTATTTTAGCCGGCATCGGAGCGAACGCCCAGCAGCCTGCCAAACCTTCGCCGGCAGAGCTGGCAGCGGCGCATCATTACCGTAATCCCTTCGTACAGACGTGCTACACCACCGATCCGGCGCCGTTGAACGTGGGCGACTCGGTGCTCTACGTTTTCACCGGCCACGATGAGGCCGGCGCCGACTTCTTCTGGATGCAGGAGTGGCGCGTCTACAGCACCCGCGATATGGTCAACTGGCAGGATCACGGCTCGCCCCTCGCCCTCGAGAGTTTCTCGTGGGCCGACGACCGCGCCTGGGCGGCACAGGTCATTGAGCGCGGCGGCAAGTTCTATTGGTACGTCTGCGCCCACTCCAAGCTCTCGGGCGGTATGGCTATCGGCGTGGCCGTCAGCAACCGTCCCGAAGGCCCTTACCGCGATGCCCTCGGACGCCCGCTCTACGAGAATGGCTCGTGGGACCACATAGACCCCACCGTTTGGATCGACGAGCAGACGGGTCAGGCCTGGCTCGCTTGGGGCAACCCTCGCATCTACGTTCTTGAGCTGCAGGAAGATATGATTCACGCCAAAGGCGACGTCCACCTCGTCGACATGACAGAGGAGGGTTTTGGCTCGCCCACGATGCGTGAGCGTGAGAAAGGCAAGAAATATAAGGACAGCTATGTCGAGAGCCCGTGGCTGATGAAGAGGGCGGGGGGAGAGTCTTCGGGTGCAGCGTCTGTTTATTACCTCCTTTACGCTGCCGGCGGAGTGCCAGAGCACATCAGCTACAGCTCAGCCCCCTCGCCCCTCGGCCCCTGGCACTACGAGGGCGAGGTGATGCCCCTGGGCGGTACCGATTCGTTCACCAACCACTGCGGTGTGGCCGATTTCAAAGGACATCATTATTTCTTCTATCATACCGGTCACCTCCCCGGTGGCGGCGGTTTCGGCCGCAGTGCCGCCGTTGAGGAATTCACGTACACCACCGACGGCCGTTTCCCGACGATTCATCCTACGCGTGAGGGCGTGGAGCCCATTGCCACCTTCAATCCCTACCGGCGCGTCGAGGCCGAGACAATGGCCTACAGCTATGGCCTGCACACCGAGCAATACCGGACAGATGACGTCCGTCGCGGCTCAGGCGGAAATGGCCGTGGACAGGAGCTTGCCGTCTATGTGAGCGATATTCACAATGGCGACTGGCTCCGCCTCGACAACGTCGACTTCGGGGCCAACGGCGCGCGCGAGTTCACTGTCCACGCTGCCTCAGCTCTCCGCGGCGGCCGTATCGAACTCCATGCCGACAGCCTCCATGGCCGCCTCCTTGGCACGATAGAGATCGACGGCACCGGCGGCTGGGAGCAGTGGCAGACCTTCACGGCTCCCCTGCCACGTGTGGCTACGGGAGTCCACGACCTCTACCTCTCGTTCCACGGACGTAAGGGCCCGAAGCTCTTCAATCTCGACTGGTGGCAGCTGAGCGACGATGCCGATGTCAACCTGCCTATTCTTCAGACCCACTACACCGCCGACCCCTCGCCCCTCGTCCTTGGCGACACCGTTTATCTCTACGTGAGCCACGACTCCCACCCCGATGAGATTCTCGATGCCCGCGAGCGCAACTCCGCCGGTTTCTTTATGTACGACTGGCTGCTTTACACCTCGACCGATATGGTCAACTGGACCGACCATGGCTCCGTGGCCTCGCTGCGCGACTTCAAGTGGCGCTCGCGCGACAACGGCGCCTGGGCCATTCAGACCGTAGAGCGCGACGGCAAGTACTACCTCTACGCGCCACTTCATGGCCACGGCATCGGGGTCCTCGTGGCCGACTCGCCTTATGGCCCCTTCCGCGACCCGCTGGGCAAGCCGCTCGTGTGGCAGCAGGAGCATTGGGATGATATTGACCCTACGGTCTTCATCGACAAGGAAGGCCAGGCGTGGATGTATTGGGGCAATCCCACCACCTACTATGTCCGCCTCGGTCGCGATATGATATCTACCGAAGGCGAGATAGTGAAACTCGACTACCACATCGACCACTATCAGGAAGGACCTTGGCTCTATGAGCGCGAGGGCCATTGGTATCTCGCTTATGCTTCCACCTGCTGTCCCGAAGGTTTGGGTTATGCTATGGCCGACTCTCCTCAAGGTCCATGGCAGAGCCGTGGCTACATTATGCAGCCCACGCACCGCGACCGCGGCAACCATCCCGGCATTATGGACTTCAAGGGCAAGAGCTACGTATTCGGGCAGAGCTACGACCTCCTGCACTTCGAGACGCGCCAGCACTTCGAGCGTCGCAGCGTGAATGTGGCAGAGATGCACTACAATGCCGACGGCACCATCCAGGAAGTGCCTTATTGGTTGGACCACCGCGTGCTGCCGGCCGTCGGGGCGCTCAATCCCTACCGTCGCGTCGAAGCCGAGACGATGGCTTGGGGCTATGGGCTCCGTACAGAGAAAATAGGTATCGCAGGCACGCGCGAATTGGTGGCTCGTGCCCGCCGTCAGCGCGACAACGGTTCCATCATCAACCAGTTTGCCGAGAGCATAGGGCGCAAGAACCTCTATGTCTACGACCTCGATGAGGGAGAGTACATCCGTCTGCGCAATGTGGATTTCGGCAAGAAAGCCGCACGCACCTTCAGCATAACAGCTGCAGCAGCCGACAGTGCATCGGCCACCATCAGCCTCCACCTCGACGCGCCTGGCGGTCCGCTCCTGGCTTCGCTTGACGTCGCTGCCACAGGCAGCACCGACGCTTATCGCACCTTCACGGCCTCGCTCGCTAAGAAGCTGGCAGCCGGGAGCCACGACCTGTATATCTGTATTGACCGCGCCCAGGGTGATGTGCGCCTCGATTGGTGGCAGTTCGGGAAGTGAGTAACTGCTTCGCAGTCACAGAGTACACAGAGGTAATGAAAAATGAAAAATGAAGGATGAAAAGTGAAAAATAAGATAATGCGTTCTCCATTCTCCATTGTCCATTCTCCATTGTCCATTCTCCATTGTATGATGAAACGTTTAATACTTCTTCCGCTTTTTTTGCTGAGCGCCGCATATGTGTTGGCCGACAGTTATTCCTTTGGTAAAGGCACCCTCACGGTAACGCCTGTGGCGCCGAATGCCGTGCGCATTCGTTATAGTGAAGCGGCTCCGACGTCAGACCTCCCTGACTGGATCTATGTGCGACATAATCAGGTGAAAGCCGCAGGCATGAAGGTGGAGGTGGATGAAGAGCGGCAGCGGGTAGGCATTTACGACAAGAGCGGCCGCATGGTCTTCGAGGCCACCGGACACCAGCTGGCGGCAGGAGGCGGGGCGCTCACTATAGCTTCGCCGGCCCACGAGCATCTCTTTGGCCTCGGACAGTTCCAGGACGGCTTCGCCGACATCCGTGGCCTCACGCGCCGACTCACACAGGTCAACACCCAGATTTCCATACCTTTCTTTCTCAGCAGCCGCGGTTATGGTCTGCTGTGGAACAACTACGGTCTCGTGGACTTCAACCCCGCCGACAGCCTGATACCCTTGAAAACCTTGGGCGAGGCTGGGGAACACGAGGTCGTTAATGTAACCTCAACCTCGGGAAACCGCCGCGAGGAGCGCGTGCGCGGAGCCTTCGGCGCAACGCTCACGGTTCCCGAGGATGGGCGTTATGCCCTCATGCTTGATGTGGGGCAGCGCATGGCGCGTCGCCACAACCTCGTCATCGACGGCCAGACCGTCCTCGACGCCCGCAATGTGTGGCTGCCGCCTACGGTTTCGACAATCGTGGAGCTTAAGGCCGGCACCCATAGCCTCAGCGCCCAACTCGAGGCCAACGACCAGCCGGTAGTCTATTGGCGGCGCATCGACGAGACTACGACCTTGCGCTCGCCCGTAGCTGAGGCCGTTGACTATACGGTGTTCGTGGGTTCGGCCGACGAGGTCATTGCGTCGCTCCACGACCTCACGGGTCACTCGCCTCTGCTGCCGCGCTGGGCTTTCGGCTATATTCACTGCCGCGAGCGCTATCATTCGTCCGACGAGATTCTTCAGACCGCCCGCCGCTTCCGCAGCGAAGGCCTGCCCCTCGACGTCATCGTGCAGGACTGGCAGTACTGGGGCCGCTACGGTTGGAACGCTATGCGCTTCGACGAGCAGTTCTACCCCGACCCGCGTGCACTCACCGACAGCCTTCATGCCATGGACGTCAGGCTTATGCTGAGCGTATGGTCAAAGATCGATAAGAACTCCGAGGTGGGGCGCGCGATGACGGCCGCCGGCCACTATCTCCCCGGCACCGACTGGATCGACTTCTTCTCGCCCGAGGCTGCCGCCGCCTATTGGAGCAATTTCAACCAGCGCCTCGTTCCGCTCGGCATTGATGCCTGGTGGCAGGACGCTACCGAGCCGGAGAACGACGACCTCGCAGGCCGTCGCGTCAACCACGGCCGCTGGGCAGGCGAACAGGTGCGCAATGTCTATCCTTTGCTGGTCAACAAGACCGTCTATGAAGGTCTGCGCCAGGCTCGTCCCAACGAGCGAAGTATGATTCTCACGCGTTGCGGCTTTCCCGGCATACAGCGCTATGGCTCTGCCATGTGGAGCGGCGACGTAGGCAACGATTGGCAGACGCTTGCCACGCAGATTAGCGCAGGCCTGGGAATGATGGCGGCCGGCCAGCCGTGGTGGACTTACGATGCCGGCGGCTTCTTCCGCCCCGGCGACCAATACACTAATCAGGACTACATACGCCGCATGCTTCGTTGGATCGAGGTGGCTACCTACTTGCCCTTCATGCGCGTCCACGGTTATCAGAGCAACACCGAACCTTGGCGCTACGGACCCGAGGCGCAGGCTGTCATAGCCCGTTGCATTCGCGAGCGCAAGCGCCTGCTTCCTTATATCTATAGCGGTGCCGCTGCCGTATGCGACCGCGGACAAATGCTTATGCGACCGCTCGTCTTCGACTTTCCCACCGATGAGACAGCCCTCTCCATGCGGACGGAATACTGCTTCGGACAGGCTCTACTCGTATGCCCCGTCACCGAGCCCGACGTCAGCTCCTGGCGCGTCTATCTGCCGGAGGCCGTAGGCGGATGGTATGATTGGCGCAACGGTCGTCACTACGAAGGCGGGCGCCACGCCGAAGTGCCTGTAGACGGTGCTTCTATTCCCGTCTTCGCCAGGGCGGGCAGTATCATCCCACTATCGGGCGATACCTTAGCCCTCTATCCCGGCACCGACGGCACCTTCACGCTCTATGAGGACGACGGCGTCAGCACGGCCTACGAGCACGGCGCCTGCTCGCGCATCTCCTTCAGCTGGAACGATAAGCGCCGGCAACTGAGCATTGGACGGCGCAGCGGCTCTTACAGCGGGATGCCGCTGAAACGTAGTTTCACTATAAAAGAGCCTTCAGGCGCTTGTCGAAAGATTGACTACAAGGGGAAGACCGTAAAGCTCACCCTTCGATGATTAACCTTTATAATTAATTCATAATGAGACATCAGACTTTTTTATTCTTTCTCCTTCTCTGTCTGCCGCTGCTCTCGCCGACAGCCTCTGCACAGGACGATGCGGAAGGCCCCACGATGGGCTGGAGCTCTTGGAACACCTTTGGCGTAAACATTAATGAGACGCTCATCAGGCAACAGACGAATGCCATGATCACCAAGGGCCTGAGGACCGTTGGCTACAAGTACATCAATATCGACGACGGTTACTTCGGAGGGCGCGACGCCGAGACGGGGCATCTGCTTATTCATCCCACACGCTTCCCCAACGGCTTGAAAGGTCTTGTCGATTATATCCATCAGCAGGGCTTGAAGGCCGGAATCTACAGCGATGCCGGGCGCAACACGTGCGGCAGCTACTTCAACGGTGATGCCATAGGCAAGGGCGTAGGCCTCTATGAGCACGATCAGCAGGACGCTGATTTCTTCTTCAAGGACCTGGGCTTCGATTTCATCAAGGTGGACTTCTGCGGCGGCTCGCCCTACCACAATGAGGACCACCTCACCCTCGACGAGCGCAAGCGCTATACCGCTATCGCAGAGGCAATTAAGAACACGGGGCGAACGGATGTGCGCATGAATGCGTGCCGCTGGGCTTACCCCGGGACGTGGATCAACGACGTCGCCTTCTCGTGGCGCACCACGGGCGATATCTACGATGGCTGGGAGAGCGTCAAAGGCATCATCAAGGAGAATCTATACCTCAGCGCCTACTGCTACGATGGCCACTACAACGATATGGACATGCTCGAGGTGGGGCGCTCTATGACGGCTGAGGAGGACAAGACGCACTTCGGCCTATGGTGCATAATGTCATCTCCCTTGCTCATCGGATGTAATCTGACGAACATAAATGCTACGGCGCTCAACTTATTGAAGAACAGAGAGCTCATAGCTCTTAATCAAGACTCGCTGCACCTGCAGGCCTACGTCTGCCAGCGGACGGCCAGCTGCTATGTCCTGGTAAAAGACATCGAGGAACGTTGGGGCCTCAAGCGAGCCTTCGCCGTCTATAACCCGTCCGACGAGCAGCAAACCATAGCCGTGGATTTCGCGGCGATGGATCTTGGAGGCGTTGTCAAGCTGCGCGATTGCTTCCGTAAGCGCGACATAGGCACTGTCGAAGGCAGCTACGAGGTCAAGGTGCCGGCCCATGGAACATTGATTTTCACGGCCACCGCCGAGCAGCGCCTCGAGCGTTCGCTCTATGAAGCCGAGACAGCCTTTATCGGCAACTACCAGGAGATCGTGAACAATCAGGCGCTCCCCAGCGGCACTACCGACGATGGCGCCGCCTACTGCTCAGGAGGTTGCAAGGTCGGTTGGCTCGGGCGGTCGGCCGACAACTTCCTGGAGTGGCGCGATGTTCAGGTCGGCCAGAGCGGGCGCTATCGTCTGACGTTTGGTTATGTCAGTGGCGAGAATCGCTCGATGCAGGTGTCGGTCAACGGAGAGCGCGGACAGAATCTTACGAACTTGAATTCCGGAGGCTTCAACAAGGTGGCTTCCCGTGCTGTCACCGTACGGCTCAATGCGGGCACCAATATCATACGTCTGAGCAACGCCTCCGCCTGGATGCCCGATGTAGATTATATGAAGGTCACGCTCTTGGAAGCCGACGGCATAAACGGCCTGGAGCCGAACGGTGAAGCAAGCCTGGCCGGCGACGAAGCATCAGACGGCAAAGGCTCGGGCAACGCCGTTTACGACCTCTCAGGCCGTCGCGTAGGACGAAAGAGCCACAAGGGCTTAGTGATTAAAGACAGCAGACTGCTGCTGCGTAAATAACCGTGTCGAAAAACAAACTCAATTCTGAATAAACGTATGAAAAAACTTGCGTCAACAATCTTCTTCCTTGGAGCGGCACTGGCGCTCAGCGCACAGAACCCCTACCTCCCGCTGTGGGAACATGTGCCCGACGGCGAGCCCCGCGTGTTTGACGACCCCGACAACCCCGGCAAGCAGCGCGCATATATCATTGGCTCGCACGACACCCACTACACCGAATACTGCGGCAACGACGTCCGCATGTGGTCGGCACCCGTAGAGGACCTCACCCAGTGGCGCGACGAGGGACCGATCTTCACCCACTACGTCGACGGCCGATGGGACACGATGTTCGCTCCCGACTTCGTCGAGGTGACCGACAAGCAGACGGGCAAGCGCACCTACTGGCTCTATCCACATTCCCGCGGATGGAGGCGCGTAGGCATGGTCTGCCGTGGCGACCGCCCCGACGGCCCCTTCACGCCTGTCAACCTCACTAATGACGGCCGTGCCTGCGTAGATGGCTCGGTGATAGACTTTGATCCGAGCGTCTTCGTAGAGAACATCACCGACAAGCGCGACCCTGACTTCGCCCGAGGCTTCCGGGCTTACGCTTTCTATGGCTTCCAACACTCCACGGCTATCGAGCTCGACCCTCAGAAGATGTTCAGCGTGCGCCCTGGCACTACGCCAATCGACCCGTTCATACCTGCCAGCAGTTCCGACGGCCGACTGCTCGACCGCGAGGGCTCTGTCTACAAGGCTCTCTACGAAGGACAGAACCCGCTGGACTTCAATTTCTTTGAGGCTTCCAGCATCCGCCAGGTGGGCAACAAGTATGTGATGGTGTTCTCAGGCTATAGCGGCAAGGAATACGGCCTTGGCAACACCAACAGCGCGCTGCGCTACGCCTACGGCGACACGCCCCTCGGCCCATGGCGCTCCGGCGGAGTGCTGGTGGACAGCCGCGGCGTCGTGCCCGGCGAGGACGGCTCATACCTCGCCACGACCAATTTCGGTCACAACACCCACGGCTCGCTGCAGCAGATCAACGGGCAGTGGTACGTCTTCTACCACCGTCCGCCCCGCGGCTTTGCCAATGCGCGTCAGGCCATGGTGGCGCCCGTGAAGATAGAGTGGGATAAGAAACCTGTGGCTAAAGGCGGACAGGTGCGCATCAGCGGCTACGACCCCTATGCAAAGGATAACACGTGGACAGCCCGTGCGGCCGACGGCAACGAATATCGCGGAGCCGAAGTGACGAGCGAAGGCTTCCAGATTTTCGGACTGCCGCCCTACGCCTACTACAGCGCCGGCATCGCCTGCTACGTCGCAGGTCCCGGCTCTAACGAGTGGATGCAGGATCAGCACGATGTATGGAATAATCACATGGACCTCTGCGGCATCCGCAACGGCGGCATCGTAGGTTTCAAATACTTCGGCTTCAGCGGCTTGGCTAAAGCCACGAAAGGCGTGCCGGCCTTCGAAGGCGCCAGGAAGGGCGACCAGACGCACCTCTGTCTCGCCCTCACGCCAGGCGGCCGCGGCGCTTTCAAGATTCGCGTCATGCTCGACGGTCCTTATGCCAACAGCACATGGAATGGCCGCGAGATAGGCATCGTAGAGGTGCCGGCCGATGCGCCCAAGGAGATGCGGCTGTTTACGATTCCCGTGCCGGCTGTTGAAGGACTCAGCGGCAAACACGCTATTTACCTCATTGCCGAAGGTCCCGAGATTCAGGAGCCGCAGAACAACCGCCAGCAGTGGGGCCGACGTCAGCAACCGCAGCGCCCGCAGGGCCTCTTTGACCTCCACGGCATAGGCTTCAGCAAGCATGGGCCCATGAGCCAGTCGATAGCGGAGCTCACACGGGTGCCAAAGGTCACTATCTGCATCGACGGACAGCCCCTCGTCATCCCCTCCGAGCCCCTCCGCAGCAACAATCTCAACGGCTACACCGCCGTCAACCACTATCAGGTCTATGGCCGTTTCGCCGATGGTGCCAAGCTAACCGCCACTGCCGACGACCCCGCAGTGAAGATTGAGGTGAGCCCCATCGCTGATGGCCGGGCCACCGTCCGTGCCGTCTATCGTGGACAGGAAAAGGTATTCCTGATTAATTAATCCGTCACTCATCAGTTTTTAGAACTACGAAATTCGCAAATTCGCGACACGCTGCGCAGGTCTCGAATGCCCTCCCTAACGTTGTCATTCGAAACCTCGCGTAGCGGTTTCGCTCGATAATTTGTGTAATTCGAATATAATTGTTGACTCAGCGCCGCCGGAAATTCGTATAATTCGTAAAATTCGTTGTTTTTAAGGACATCCGATACTTCATTTTTCACTTTTCATTTTTCACTTTTCATTTTAAATACTATCTTTGTGGCCGAAAATCTTTCCTGCAGATAAATGAAACGCCTTTTTTCGACCATATACCTATTCCTGTTCTTGCTCGCGTGGCTGCCTCAGCGCAGCCTTGCTGGGCGAGTTTCTTTTTATGGCGCCGACCGAATCGGAACCACATCAGTCACTGCTATCACTCAGACGTCCGACGGCTTCCTTTGGATTGGCACGCCGCGCGGCCTCTTGCGGTTCGACGGCTACCGCTTTGCGCGTGCGCCGCTCCTCTCGCCGGCCGGTCCGCTGCCGGCAGAGATAACCGCTTTCTGCACCGACTCGCTCGACCGCCTCTGGGTGGGCATGGATCATGGTCTGGCTGTGTTTGACCGTGCTTCGGCCAGCTTCACCAACATCGTCTTCCCCGACGACTTGAAGCCGCGTGTGGTACGCCTCAGCGTGGGCCATGGCGGTGTAGTGCTTGTCGGCACATCGGGCTTCTCCTCATTCGCCGTCGATATCACTTCCCTTGAGGCTGTTCCGGCCCACGAGTCGTTGCCGTGGCCCGACGTTGATTTTGTAGAGGCAGAGCCTTTGACCGTGCCGGCAGGGCTGTCGCTCGACTTGGGCGACTCCAACGTCGAGACCTCTTTCAGCGATCGTAGCGGAAATCTATGGTTGGGCGTGCAGCGCAAAGGGCTGGCTCAGGTCTCGCTCTTTCGCGACCCGGTGTTTCACGCGCGCTCCACCGACGATTCTTCGCTCCAGCGCCTTTCCGGCGGGCGCCTCTTGCCGCAGTCACAGATGCCAGAAGGAGCCGTGTCTTTCCTCTGCGACTCTGCTGGCTGCTATTGGGCCGGTACGGCCAATGCGCTATGGCGCCGCAGAGGCCTCGCGGATTCGTGGCACGAGGTGGCGCAACTGCCTGGCGTAAGCGTGAACCTCATCTGCCAGCTGGGCCTCGACCGCCTCGCCGTGTCGACCTTCGGCGCCGGCCTTGCGCTTATCGACCGTGCCTCAGGCCGCCTCGTCAGGCAGTTCTCGATGCACGATGCCGACAGCTTGGGCCACGGCCGCTTGTCAAACGATTGGATCCTCAGTCTCGACACCGACAACGACGGGCGCCTGTGGATTGCTACCACTTCGGGCGTGAACTGCTATGATCCCGTTGCCGACGACTTTCATCCGCTGGGCTGGGATGTGCTTGCCAACGACAACCACTGCACAGCACTCCTGGCCTTGGCCTCGGGCGACGTCATCTTCGCCAGCGAACATGGCTTGCGGCTGTGGTCCACGAAAAACAAGCTGACGATGCTGAAGGGCACCGAGGCGCTGCAGGGCCGCCTAATCTTTTCTATGGCACAAGATGACCGCGGCGACCTGTGGCTCTGCACCGACGAAGGCATCTGGCGCTGCAACGCCGACGACCACAAGATGGCCGCCTACACTAGCCCGGCACAGCTGCTGCGTCAGGAGTTTGTGCAGGCACCCGCCGTCAAGGCCACCGACGGCAGCATCTTCTTCCGCTCGGCTGAGGGCTATCTGCATTTTCTGCCAGACAGCGTGCGGGCACAGCGCCGGCAGGCAGGGCACGTCTGCCTGACCACTTTCCGCATTGGCGACAAGCCTGCCAATGCCCTCACGCGAAGTAATGGCAAGCCTGTCATGGACGGCGCAACGACTGATTGCCGCCGCTTCTCTGTAAGCTATATCGATGCCACATTCAGCCTGGAGTTCTCGCTGCTGGACTTCACCGACGTTGACGACGTCAGTTTCGCATATCGAATGGAAGGCGAGCGCCAGTGGCAGCAGACGCCTCGAGGGGTGAACACCATTTATTTCAACCACCTCGCCCCCGACACCTATCGTCTGCAGGTGCGCGCCATGGCCAACGGCGAGATCACCCCTACCGAGACCTACATCTTGGTGGTGCGCCCGCCATGGTGGCGCAGCACCTTGGCTTATTTCATCTATGCACTGTTGTTGGTGGCTGCCGTAGTCGGAGGCGTAGCGCTATACAGGCGTTCGCTTCGCCATCGTGCCAACGAGGAGAAGCTGCACCTGCTCATGAGCGCCATCAACACGCAGGACACGCCCCTCTCGCTCGAGGATATGCGCCGTGCCATAGGCTCTTTCGTGCAGCACCGTCGCGAACAGCATCGCACGTTCGGCAACACCGAGGCCGTGCTCGAGAAGATTGATGTGCAAGAGGTCAAGAGTGCCGATGAACAGTTGATGGACCGCATCGTCAGCAGTGTGAACCGCCACCTCGACGACAGCGAGTTTACGGTCGAACAGCTATGCTCGGAAGTGGGCATCAGCCGTGCACACCTCCACCGCAAGATGAAAGAGCTCACAGGAATGCCCGTGACAGAGTTTATCCGTAACATCCGCCTCGAACAAGCGGCACGCTTGTTGCGCGAGCACAAGCTCAACGTCTCGCAAGTGGCTTACTCCGTAGGATTCTCAAGCATCGGCTATTTCTCCACAGCCTTCCGCAAGCACTTCGGCGTGTCGCCGAGGGAGTTCAATTAACGGATTTACAAATTAAAGGATTTCCATATTAACAGATTAACAGAAACTACTCAGTCATCTTTCGGCTGGTCGGCCTACGGCCTCAAAATCTCAAGAAAATCTTTTTAAAAATCTATCAAACATTAGGCTGAATGATTTTATATTAGATTTTTGAATGATATTCTTGAAGTGTCAAGCGTCGCAAGCGCCGAGCGGAGCGAAGCGACCCTGTTCATTGGTCGGCCTACGGCCTCAAAATCTCAAGAAAATCTTTTCGAAAATCTATCAAACATTAGGTTGTGAGATTTGATATCAAACTCCTTTGAATGATTTTAAATTAGATTTTTGAAAGATATTCTTAAGTGTCCGCTCGGCATCCCGCAGGGTGACGCTTGATACCTCAAGAAGCGTCGCACGCGTCGAGCGGAGCGAAGCGACCCTGTTCATTGGTCGGCCTACGGCCTCAAAATCTC
>JAFRNY010000029.1 GCA_017429945.1 Bacteroidaceae bacterium | reverse complement strand
ATTACAAATTGCAAATTTCGAATTTCGAATTTCAAAGTATAAACCTTTAGAGAGAAAACAAATTTATTAATTAACCCTTTTATTTAACTAATTCATCCAACAAATGAAAAAGTATCTTGTTTTTGGAATGATGAGCGCAGTCGCTCTCTCATTCACCGCTTGCTCCTCTGAGGAAGAAGTGGTAGCGAACAATCCTACTTTCGACGGCACCTCCGTTAAGACTGAGTTCGCTCTCAACGTTCCTACAAAGGTTGCAACACGTCAGCAGAAGGCTATCACTCAGGATGGCACTGATTTCCGCGGTATCAATGAGCTCTATGTAGCTCCCTTCGCTACCGCTAAGCAGGCTGACAACAATCCTGTAAAGGCTACCGATGTTAAGGTTGGCGACGTTACTCTTGCTACCTTCACAGCTTTCGATCACACCGCTGCTCAGGACAAGTGGTACAACGACATCACCGTTCCCGTTGGTACTAACGCATTCCTCGTGTATGCTAAGCCGACTGTTAACGGCACAGATGCTGCCAATGGTGCCCTCACCATGACCCCTGCTGATCCTTTCGCAGGTATTGAAGATCTCAAGTTCTCGCTCAAGGCTATCGACGCTGAGTACGACCTCGCTGCCGAGGGTAAGGCTATCACCGATGCTCTCACCGCTCTTGCTGCCACCGAGGGTGTTCCCTCTGCAGGTGTTCCCGCTTGCGCTTGGAGCGCTGTTAAGGCTGAGGACAACCAGCTCTATGCTGAACTCTATGCTAACTTCGCAAGCCTCAAGGCTGGTGCTGCCAAGGACGTTAAGGCTTATCTCGAGACTCAGCTGAAGCCCGCCCTCATCCAGAACTCTGGCGACGCTAATGGCATCGATGTTAAGCTCGCTGCTGCTGTCGAGACAGCTATCGCTGCTATCCCCGAGACCTTCCCGAAGGCTGGTATCCCCGACGGTGCTGCCGTTCTGAAGTGTGAAGGTGGCGTGTTCAGCTTTGTTACCACAGACTTCATCACTGGTGAGAAGTGGGGTGCTAACGCATTCGCTTATCCCGCAGAGCTCTGGTATCGTGCTAACACCGGTATCCGCGTAGCTAATGAGATTAAGTCAACTGAGGTTGGCACTCAGGATTGGGCTACCTTCGTAGGTTCTGCTTACAATGCTGCTGACAACATGGTTAAGGCCAGCACACAGTCTGTTGCTCTCCTCAACCCCCTGCAGTATGGTGTTGCTAACCTCGAGACTCAGATCAAGTTCGCTGCTGAGAACCTCGTTGTAACAAAGAAGGTCGTTACCAATCAGGCTACAGGCGAAACCACTGACGAGACCGTTGAGTCTGTTCCCGTTAACAAGCTCACTCTGACTGGTATCCTCGTTGGCGATCAGAAGAATGTTGACTGGCAGTTCAAGCCCGTTGCTGCTGATCCCGCTGTCGTTGTTTATGACACCGACCTCATCAAGACAACCTTCGACGCTACTGACTACCAGACCGCTTCTCAGACTCTCCTCTGCGAGACCACTGAGGACAAGCAGTATGTCAATGTTGCTCTCGAGTTCGTTAATGGAACTGAAGAGGCCTTCACAGGTGTTGACGGTATCGTTCCCGTTGGTGCTAAGTTCTACCTCATCGGTAAGCTCGACATCACCGAGGCTGGCAAGAACTGGACCGCTAAGACTAAGGGCAACGAGAAGCTGATCTTCGAGCAGGACTTCAAGACCATTGCTAAGTTCCTCATCAACAAGCTCCAGGGCACTGCTTACAACAACATTCCTGACCTCCGTTCACCTGAGCTCGAGCTCGGTCTGAGCGTTGACCTCGAGTGGCAGGAGGGTTACACCTTCGAAATTCCCGTTGGCGAATAATCCCCTCTGACTCTCCTATATCCTGCGCCCGAGGCTTCGGCCTCAGCGCCTGCCTCGGGCGCAGGATTTTCCCAAAAAAAGTTTTCTTTTACATCTATTTTCCCCCTATAAGGCAAGCTACAACGAAGTAGCCCCTGAAACTAAATATTTCTAAGATAATGAAACGAATCTGGAAGAGAAACGCCCTCATCGTATGCTGCATGGCTGCTTTCGCTGCTGCGCAGACCGCCTGCTCCGTTATCGACGAAGATACCGACGACTGCCTGGCTGAGTACGATGCCACTTATGTGCTGCACCTCGTAACGAACGAGGAGCACGAGATCCAACGTGTGCTGGGCGAAGGCGCCGATGTTGCCGAGCCACTCCGCAACGATATTGCTGAGGCACTCCGCAATCACCTGAAGAATGTCTTCAGCTATGCCGGTAACGATCTCGACCTCTCGTTCTACGACCTCAAAGGCTTTCTCCCACGCGCACAGCAGGAGCAGCACAGCTTCGATGGCCAGCCCATCAAGCATGTCTATCTCTCGCTGCCCGTAGGTGAGTACCGCCATATCGCATCGGCAAATATCAATGGTAACGACGCCGCTTCGTACTACAAATACGACCAGTCGTGGCACGATGCATCCCTGAAGCTTAACCTCGAAGGTCCTGCACCTCTGTTCGACGGTAGCTTCACACCTTCATTCGGATTCCCGTGGCAGGAAGGTATCGACAGCGACCTGCCCTCCAACTATATCCCCGCTACTTCTATTCGTAGCATGCACACAGGTATGTACACCGGACGTCGCGACCTCATCTCGCCGTCCTATGGCTCATACAAAGAATACAACGAAAAGAAGGTGCAGGAAGAATACACCTTCACACAGCCTCTCTACATCGCCAATAGCGCCGCAGCACTCATCCTCGACCCCCGCACGGCTAAGTTCTCCGATGTTCAGATGTTCACCACCGGCTTCGCCACACGCTTCACACCCGCCGACAGCACCTTCCACTTCGACGACCTCCCACTGGTTAAGGCAGAGAGCGTGAGTCTGCCCAATACCAACTGGATGTGCTTCTGCACCGTCAACTTCCCCTCGCGCGAACCGGCACGCCAGCAGTCTATGGCTCCCACACGTGCCGTAGACACCAGCGTCTATCCCGACAACGCCCCCTACCGTATCGACACCGACGATCCTTTCCTCTATGACGACTGCGGTCAGAACATCTGGCGCTATGAAGTCTATGTAAAGATGAAGGACGCTAAGGAAAGCGTGACTCGCACGGTCCTCAACATCCGTCACCCGCTGCGCGCCGGACAGCTGAAGATCATCAAGGCTTACATCGACGACCAGGGCGTCATCCGCCTCTATGAGAATGAGGTCGGTCTCGCCGTTGACATCGAATGGCAGGAAGGCTGGATCTTCAATCCTGTGATCGGATAATTTAGAGTAGAGATTAGGGATTAGAGATTAGAGCTTGGTCCCTTTGACCTGTACAATAAATAGAAATAATAAATCTTCAATTTTCAATTTACAATTTTATTGATATGAAGGCAAAACACTATATATGGTCGCTCCTCGTACTCGCGCTGCCGCTGCTTACCGGTTGTGCTGAATCCGAAGGGGAATTTGTTGACAATAGCAACAAGACGATATTCATGGCGCTGACCTTGAAGAACCCGTCTGTCAAGACACGTCAGAGCGCCGAGGTTACTCAGGCCAACGAGCAGGCCGACGGTTCTCATTTCCGTGGTATCTCGGACCTCACCATCCTGCCCTTCAGCGTCAAGCCTACAGGCTCCGACTGTATTGCAGCCGGCGACAACGCCCTCGGCGGTAAGATTGGTGTTCCTGAGGAACTGCCTACTGTATATACAGAGGAAGCCACCAGCGGTGCCAACTCCAAGTACTACCTTGAGGTGCCCCTGAAGATAGGTACTAACGCCTTCCTCGTCTATGGACGTGCCACTGGCTCTAACAGCTCCCTCGCAGACAAGCAGGCTAACGGTATTCTCTCCAAGACCACAGGTGCTGCTGCAGGCGACTACAGCTTCGCTCCCGTGCCTATGGTAGAGAATATTGCTGATGGCAAGGCTGCCGGCGAAGCCGGTGATGCTATCATCACTTATCTCAACACTATCTTCAACGGTAACTGGGCCGACGCCGACTATGCTTCGCTCTATGGCCTCTATCCTATGGTCAAGGAGATGCAGGCTGGCTCCTCAGCCAACGTCCTCGCCTTCATCAACAAGGTTTATGAGCTCCTGCTCCCCGCCCGCACGACAGATTATGTTGACGCAGCCCTCGATGCTATCGAGACAGGTGCAACTGTTGCCGAAGGCGTAGTGACAGCTCTCCCCTCTGCCTGCCAGAACTTCCCCGGTGACCTCGGTCTGCCCGACGGTGCTGCTGTCATCGCTTGGAACGAAACCAACAAGGCTTTCGAGGCTGTAACCACGAAGAACAACTTCAATGGCTTGAACATCGATGTCAACAAGTTCTGCTTCCCCGCAGAGCTCTACTATCGTGCCAACAGCCGTATTCACACCGCCACACAGCCGTTCATCAGCACACTCACACCTCAGCAGAATGCCGAGGCTATCTTCAACAGAGGTAAGTGGGCTGGCACAGACAATACCTCTGTCCTTGGTCAGACAACCACCAGTGGTAATGCCCTCTTCACTCCCAATGGCGTCGTAACAGCTGGTACCACCGTCGTGGCCATAACTGATCCTCTGCAGTATGCCGTAGGTCGCCTGGATGTCAAGCTCGCTGCAGCTGCCAATCTTAAGGATGCCGAGGACAACACAGTTGACCCCTCCAAGCTCGCTATTACAGGTGTCATCATCGGTCAGCAGAGCCCCGTTGACTTTAAGTTCAACAGCAAGTTCACTGGCGAGACAGATCCTCTCTATATGATCTACGACAGCAAGATAGACGCAGATGCTGCAACCATCGGTGCAGCAACGCCTACTCACACACTGGCCCTCGAGACCGCTAAGAACCAGAAGGTGAATATCGCCCTCGAGCTCCAGAACAACACTGGTGAGAGCATCGCTATCGCAACAGGCGACCTCGGTAAGATCATCCCCAACGGATGCAAGTTCTACCTCGTAGGTCAGGTCGATCCCGCCAACCCTGCATCTGCAGGTTCTATCGTAGCCTCTAGTCCCGCTGCTGGTAAGGTTATCGCTCAGGACTATATCACCACCGTGACCTTCACTCTGAACGACATCACCAAAGCTTACTACGTTATCCCCGACCTCAACACTGCCGACATGGAGTTCTCGCTTAAGGTCCTCGACTGGAAGCTCTCCACTCCGAATGGTTTAGTGCTTAATTAATTGAAAATTGAAACTTGAAAATTGAAAATTGAAAATGAATAATTGATAATGAACTATTGAATCTTCAATCTTCAATCTTCAATGGTCAATGTTAAAACTTTCGCCGACAAATACATACTACAATGAGATACATTATAAACAACAAGGTTAAGACGAAGTGGAGCAAGCTCATACAACTCTGCCTGCTTGCTGCCATCCCCGCATTCTTCGGTTGCGCCGACGACGGCAATGGGTATTTCCTGGGTGATACAGTGCCCATGACACTGTACCTCCAGACATCCAACGCTCACCAGACCCGTGCCTACATCGGTGACCTCGCTGCCGAGTCCGAAGCAGAGAGTAAGATTAATTCTATTAAGGTGTGGTTCGTCGATCCCGATGCATCCGGATCTGCGCCTGTAGCTTTTGCCGGCACTATTGCTGATAACAAGGTAACTATTACGTTGCCTCGTACGCTCGTGAGCAAGGGTACTGCTGATGTTTATATCATTGCCAACGCTGAGAGCGCCGGACTTGGTGAGAGCCTGACAAAGAACTCCACCGTGGCAGAGATTACAGCGGCCACGATAGCTGCAGAGAACTTCGGCACGGCAACGCCTGTAACCGAGGTCCCATCTACCGGCCTTCCCATGAGCCGTATCGTCAAAGGCCTTGCCCTCACCGAGGGTGGTGAGCCTAAGACCAATCTCGGTGATATCTCCCTGACGCGTGCCGTTTCGAAGATTCGTTTTGCCTTTGGTATGTACACCGGCGACCTTGGCGAGATCGTAGGCATCAGCCTCGACGGCAACCAGATTGCTGGAGCAGAGTATATTATGCCCGTAGATCCCGCTACTAACACCGCAGACTACACCGCTCCCTACCAGGGCGACCTCCATGCCAATATCACGGCAGACAGCTACCAGTCCGCTGAGCTCCTCCTCGGCAGCAAGACCGAAGGCACGCTCGTAGCCAACACGGCAATCCATACCACTCAAACCACCGACAATCCTTCGAACTATACTTGGGACAACTGGACAGCAGCCAATGCCTCTGTTGCTGACAAGGCTACAGCTTACAACACAGCTATCACCCCGTTTGTCACCAAAACCGTTTATCTCCGCGAGACCGACAAGCAACTCACGGGTAAGATTTACTATCGCCTGAGCAGCACCGCCGGCGTTCAGGAAGCTCCCTTCTCGATGGTTGCCAACGATACACCCATCAATGATTTCGCTCGCAACCACGTCTGGATTGTATATTCCTACTTCGAGGGCGGCAAGCTCTACGTGAAGCCTACCGTCGCTCCTTGGACCGATGCTCCTGTGTTGGACTACACTCTTAAGATGTCCACCAATATGCGTCTGTTCGACTCATGGCTCTATCGCTATGATACCGTTGATCAGGATTATACCAACTGGTCGAATTGGGCAGGCAGCCACATGGTTGTTTCCGATGGTCGCGTGACTTCTCCTGTTGCACCTGAAGTCGTCGCCGGTCGTCCGCTCTACTCGCCGCAGATTCAGCTTGTGACAACTGGTGTCGCTGGAAGCTCTTTCGATCTCGTCATTGACAACGCCGACTTCGAGATTGTACGGGCCAATAAGAATGATGTAGGCGTTGTGACATCCTACGATGCCAGCACCGACGGCAAGCTCACTATCGCTGCTGGCGAAGATGTCTACACTTATTTCTACATCGTACCTAAGGCTGCTAATCCTGCTAATGTCGTGGCAAAGGTATCGCTCATCTACAACGATCCTGTCCTTGGCCCGCAGAAGGTGACCTTCAACTACAACGCACTCCCAGGTTACTCCGACGATAGTGCCGAGATTTGGGCCTACTACGTCACCAACGAGAACTACAACATCACCGATAAGCTGAAGATGTACTATCAGGATGCCAACCATCCGTTGGTGCCCACAGCTGTACAAAACTAGTGACGTTGAACATTGAACATTGAACATTGATCATCGAACGATAAAGCTCTATTTCGTATGAAAAAGAATATTTATATACAGTCTCTCAGTCGTGCCGTAATGGCGCTAGCTGTCGTGGGCGCCATGACCTCCTGCGCCGAGGACGCCGGACTCTTCGACATCTTCCAGGGTGGCGACGGCACTGGCCTTTCTGTAGCTCCCGTAGTTTCTGAGCCTACCGTAGTGACGCGCGCTGAGTCCGTTGAAGCTCTCAACGAGAAGCAGCTCAACACCCTTGACGTCTTCGTCGAGCACGTGACCAGCGGCACAGGCGACGGCACCTTCATGAAGCAGTACCATCTCGTGGCTTCTGCCTCAACGCCCATCCAGGTCGCTGCTAACAACTGGTTGGCCGACAACTGGCGTGCTGAAGGTCTTGTCGTAGGCGAGAAGTACAATATCTATGTCGCTGCCAACAATACTAAGACAAAGGCTAATGTTGCCGATGTAGCAGCTTTGAAGGATCTCATCTACAGTGAGGTTGAAGAGGGTATTGCTGTCGTTGATGAGGCTACTAATAATATTGCCTGGCCTTGGACAGAACAGTTTGCTAATACCCCCTCTGGTTTCATTTACAAACAGTTTGTTGCAGAGGATGATGCTGATGCTGTTAAAGTTAGTGGCAGTCTTTATGGCTTTACCACCGAGAAGGAGTTTATGATGGATGATGTGCTTGAGAACTGGACACCCGTTACTAATTCCCGCGACCAAATCTTCCAGCCCGTAACGCTCAACCGCGCAGCTGCCAAGATTGTGCTGAACGTGAAATTCGATGCCGACTTCCTCAAGTCACTGACTCAGGAAAAGAAAACTGTTGACGGTGTTGAGACATGGGTTGATAAACCTACTGAGCAGCAGGTGAAAATCCAAGCTGACGGCAAACCGGCTTGGCGCTTCTATAATTTTGCCTTTGGTGCCCCTGTTTTCGCTCCTGAGACACAAGGCGCAGGCGTAGAGGTTCATAACAGCGCCACACTGCTCCGTCATCCTTATGGTTTTGTTGGTGATGATAAGAATTTCCAGATTATCACCTACACCTATCCCAATATGTGGGCACAAGCCGACTATGCTACTAAGGCGCCCTCATTGGTAATTTCAGTACCTTACATCGAAGGTACCAGCACAGAGCCCATCTTCCACTACTATCGTATCCCCATCGTGAAGAGCGATGTCACCAAGATTGAGCGCAACCACATCTACGTCGTCAACGCCACCATCGCCACCCGCGGTTCAGACCTGCATGAGGATGAGGATTTGATTGAAGATGTTGTCTATAATGTATTGCCTTGGAATGACGAGAATAACAGTGCAGCTATCCATAATGAAGTGGAAGCCGTGCAGCATATGTATCTTAAAGTTAATCCTAAGGTATATACTCTACGTGGTGATGGTGACCAGAGTGTTATCATTAACTACCTCAAGGCTACCGGTACTGAAGTGGGTTGGAAATTGTTTGCAATAAACCCTTCAACAGAAGAAAAGGGAGAAGCTGTTGAGAGCACTGCTTCAGATGCTGTTTGGGGTTGGTTCTATGATAAGAATGGTAAAATGAAAACCACTTATTCTAATTGGTATCATATCGGAGTTGTAATTGCCCAAAGTGAAGAAGGCACAAGTGGTTCAAAGGGAACGGTGACAGTTACATCGACGGCCTTGTATAACCGAGCTATTAAATATATGCTTTTGCGTGTATATTTGAAAGATAATCCTTCTTTGTATGAGGACGTTATTATCCGTCACTTCCCAACGGATAATATTCAAAGTATCACTGGCTATTGGTCTTCCTACCATACTGGCACTGGCGGTGGAACTGTACGTGAATATAGTTGGGATCCGGTAGCAGACGGATGGGCTGAAGGAACATATCAGTCTGAAGTAGTAGATGTTGAAATCGAAGCAACTCCAGCAGAATATCTTGCAGGTAATGCTCAAAGAGCAGAATATTCTGGGCAATTAGATATGAATGGAAATACTGGCGGATGGTTTGGCACAGATTATCGAGATTATTGGACAAACGCTGTTCCCCAAGCATCTCGTCAAGGAGCGAATAGTGAAGAAAACTCGTATAAGTCCAGTGATGGTTTATATTGGTGGGGTACTGGTTCACAAAATTCCAGAAATTACAACAATGATTATGACTGGATTCAAGGTACTGGTAATAATAGATTCTATAGATACCGCTATTTCTATTATGCAAGATATACTAAGACCGAGCAACGTACGAGATATTATCGTGAAGTTGAAGCACCTGTGGGTACCGGAAATTGGGTTGACTGGGAACGAGACGCAGGTCAAACAGGTACTGCAAAATATGATTCCCGTGGAGATGACCCGAATTGCGAAAATGATTCGTACCATGCACATATATTCTACAATGGAACTGTACACTACTTAAATTCTAGTTATAACAACAATGCTTCTATTGGTGATTCTTATGGTACTTCATACAATAATAATCATATGTATGTGATACAGATTTCTTCGACTAGTGAGAAGTATGTATTAGGTAAGCCGTTAGTTCAGAACAACGTATCAAACGACCAAGTAGTTGCGCCAGCCTTTATGATTGGTTCTCAGTTAGGTATCGTAACTAATACTGGTTGGAATAGTACACGAGCCGCAGATCACTGCAGTAAGTATATGGAAGTTGCAGATGATGGAACGAGATATACAGGCTGGCGACTGCCCACTGCAGATGAGATTGAAGTTATTGTCAACTATCAGCAAGGTAGGTTTGGTAACATAACTATATCTCAGGAAGATCGAGTTATAGCTGAAGTTCTAAAGGGTGCCAACTATTATAATTTGAGTGGAGGTTCAACTGCTACAAATATTTCGGGTGCCACTAATGGAACATTCCTTCGTTGCATTCGCGAGCTTTCAGCGGAAGAAATCGAGAAACTGAATGGTTTTGACAAGCTTATTGCGAAGTATCAGGCAAAATAATGTCTATGAGATTAATGATTAAAGAATTACGATTATGAAATATCTTTCAAAACTATTATTCATTGCAGTCGCAGTTCTCGGATTTGCGGCTTGTGCTGATGAGTCTGAAATCGTTAGTCCTGGCGGTTCGCAGCCTGGCGATATGCCTGTCAACATAGCCTTTAGTTTTGCTGATAAGGCTAAACCGACACGCAGTATGGTCAGCGGCAATGAGTCGGTTGTTACATCTATGCAGCTTGTCTGCTTCGATGCCAATGGACTCTATCTAGGTATCCGTAAAGCTGATGTTACCAGCAATGGCGCAGGTACAAATCCGCCGATGTATGACACAGGCATCATCAAAGGTTCTGTGCCTCAAGGTACAGCGCGTATCCACTTTATTGCTAATCGCGACCTTTCCATTCCTCTCTCTTTCAACGTTGGTACTGCAGAAGAGACTGTAATGCAGTCAATGGAGTTGTCCACAGCCTACGATGATGAAGATCATCAACAGGTCTGTTATTGGGGATATCGTAAGGCTGCAGATGCTAACGCTATGAACGCTTGGCTCAATCCCACGACTGAAGGTTCTAGTGTGGTATATATGATTCGCGACCGTGCAAAGGTCGTTCTGACTTATGACCCTGCTGGTACTCCAGAAGGTCTTACGGTTGAGAAAGTTGAATGGCTTATCCATAATGGTCGTGAGCGTGGTTATATAGCCCCTGCGAAGGCTTCTTGGTGGGATGATGATGCTAATAAGGAGAATTATTTTGGTAATTCAACCGTTGAAGGTCATACTTCGGAATTAGTAGCTACGGCAGGAATGAATGAATATTCGACTTCAGGTCGATATAGCCTTTGGACCTCAGAATCAGAAAATGAGGATAATAACTTTGATGTCGCCTATCAAAGGACAGGTACTTACACCTCAAAGCCTCAGTTCCTGTTCGATGATGATAATACCGACTTAGAGCCATTAAAGGCTATACTTAAGGTTACTTACAACGACAATGGTGTGTCAAAGAAGGTGTATCATGTCTTATTGTTGAACGACGATAAACAAGACAAATATGACGTAGTTCGCAATAACACATATTATATCAAGTGTAAGTTGTTGAGCCCTAATGTTGCTTTCTACGAGACCTTGAAAGACGCTATTGATGGAACAGAATTTGTTAATGCAGACGTTGAGATTGATCGTAGCATCACAGATATTAATGATGAAGATTACACTTTGCAGATTCTGCTTCCGACTCAGACTACAGCCATCGTGCTCAACACAGAAGGTCCTCATCAACTTGATTTTGCCTTCCGTATGGTGAGTGATGTAAGCCTGCCAGGTTCAACAGATCCGGATGACTTTGAAGTCTATTGGGAAAAATCTCAGACATTCTGCACAGATCCTGTTCTTTCTTATGTCGAAGCAACTAAGCAATTCCAGATTACAACAAATGTTATAGAAGGTAAGCTTTCAGACAGATTGCAGGACGAATGGATTGTTGTGAAGCATAAAGATTCTGGTTTGACTCGTTATATCCATGTATTCGTTATTAACCAGTTCCGTTATAGGATTAAACCTACATTAACGAGAGTTGGGACTAGTGATGATTATGTACTTCACTTCCAGATTCCTCCCGTGGAGCATACTAAGTTCATTACAGATGAAGGCGGAAATATAATTCCTGATCCAGATGAGCTAGTGTATCCAGAGAGTCTCTATCCAATAGATGTAAAGTTCACAACGAGTACTCTGCGTGCTTTTGGTATTACTCAAAATGAGACTAGCTATGGTTCATTTGGAGTTAGCGTAGAAAGCACAAGTGAATTGTTCGATGTCGCAAATTTTGAATCTGATTATGATACCCCCATATCCTCTACTGCTAATACCGCAAGAACACATTGGTACTATCAGCAGGCAGACAAAAATTGGGATTTCTGGTACACTTATAGCTTGAAGACATATCCAGAAGATGGTAATGTGAACATCTATTTGGAAGATGTGCATACAAATATAAGATTTGCGAATGTAACTGACCTCGGTCTCTTCCTCTACGTGAAGTACTTCGGTAAGAACTACTCGGTACCCGTTACAACTGCTGCTCCGTAATCGGAGTAAATGAAAAGTGAAAAATGATATGATCACTTTCAGATGATATAAGGCCCGCGCAGACAGCTGCGCGGGCTTTTTTTGTGCAGCAGACAATTTATTTAGTTCTTTTCAGCATGCTGATATGATTTCTTTTGTATCTTTGCCGTATGGAAAAAGATAAGGGATATAATGATGGACTGGGCGCTCATCGGATGGGACGCCGTAAAGATGCTAACTGCTACTATCTGCCAGGACTTTACCACATCACGCTGAAGGTAAGCGACGAATGGGGACCGGTGCTTGGGCGAGTGGTGGGCGATCCCGATATTGAGGATGGTCTGCCTGGGGCGCCTCACACCGAGCTCACGGGGGCTGGGCAGATGGTGGAAGAGGAACTTACTCAGAGCATAAAGGGGCATTATCCGATGGTGGAGGTAATGGAGTATGTTGTAATGCCAGAGCATTTGCATGTTCTTCTTATGGTGCATAGCAGGGTGGAGAGCCGCCAGGGGCGCGCCACTCATCTCGGCCATGTGATAGGCGGTTTCAAGAAGGGCTGCAATAGGCGCTTCTGGGAGATGAATGGGCTGCGGGGAGAGATGGAGCAACGGGAGCAGATGGAGCAGCGGGGAGGGATGGAGCAGCGGGGGAAACCCGCTGCCGCACCCCAAGGGGGAGGGCTCTCGCCTGGTAGTGCTTTGGGGGCGCGCCAAGCGGTTTCCCCGCTTGGGTATAAAGTGCCTTCTCGCTTGAGTAGCGGGCG
Source organism: Bacteroidaceae bacterium (assembly GCA_017429945.1). Lineage (GTDB taxonomy): Bacteria > Bacteroidota > Bacteroidia > Bacteroidales > Bacteroidaceae > Physcousia. The sequence goes on along the minus strand of JAFRNY010000029.1, from coordinate 39,800 downwards.
GACGCCTCTCTTTGCTGAGGGGTACGTAGATGTGATGCCCGTGGATGCGCGGCAGCTGCAGACGCAGATTGCTTATATCCGCAATAATCCGCGAAGCAGGCTGCTGCGCAGCAGGAATCGGGCGTGGCTTGCTGCGCGGCGCGGTGGTATCGATACAGCCCTCTCGCTTAATGCGCTGCGGGGTTATTTGGCACGAGAATGCGAGCCTTGGCAGTTTACAGCTCTGATTTGGGAGCGGATTGAGGGGCGCCTGCTGAAGCAGGGCGCCATGGTGGGCTGTGATAGCTACGGGGATAGAGGGCTGCTGAAGCGGCGGGGAAAACCCGCCGCCGCACCCCAGGGCCGGGAAGAGGAAAAACCCGCCGCCGCACCCCAGGGCCGGGAAGAGGAAAAACCCGCCGCTGCGCTCCAAGGCGGGGAAGAGGGAAAGACCGCCGCCGCACCCCAAGGCGAAGAAGAGGGAAAGACCGCCGCCGCGCCCCAAGGCGGAGGAATGGGAAAAACCGCCGCCGCGCCCCAAGGCGAAGAAGAGGGAAAGACCGCCGCCGCGCTCCAGGGCGGAGGGATGGGGGAATCTGCTGCGGAAGGGAGAAGAGAGCGGGAGAGTGGTATCGGGACTGATACGGGGGAGGAGCGGATATTGCTGCCGGTTGTGTGCCATAGGCGGGATAAGGGGGCGTTTGGGACGCAGAAGGAGCGGTGCTTGGCCGCGGCACGGGCCGGTGCGGTTTTGGTGTCGCCACGGATTGCCAAGGGCGAGCAGGAGATAATAGATGCGGCGATGGGCGAGGGGCTGCCTGTGGTGATTATTGCGGATAATGGTTTTGGGGAGCGTTTTCACCCCTCTACGGAACGAACGGAGCTGTGCGCTGCCGGGTTGTTGCTGATTGTAAGCCCTTGGCGCTTTGTTTATCGTCGGGCCGATGAGGGGATTAGCGTGACGGAATGTAAGACGATGAATTGTGTGGCGCAGGCGCTATGCCGCATGAGAGATGATTGGTGGAAGAAGGAGAGGAGAGGGGTGGGGGAGTGAAGAATGAAGAGTGAAGAATGAAGAGTGAAGAATAATATAATGATGAATGACGAATGATGAATGACTAATGAGGGTTTGCGAATGACGAATGACGAGTGATGAGTGACGAATGAGGGTTTGCGAATGACGAGTGACGAGTGATGAATGAGGGTTTGCGAATGACGAATGACAAATGATGAATGACGAATGAGGGTTTGCGAATGACGAATGATGAGTGAAGAATGAAGAATAATATAATGAAGAGTGAAGAGTGATGAATGATGAGTGACGAATGAGGATTACTTCAGAGGGGGATGAAAGCGAGGAGTGAAGTATGGGGCAGATGTGAGAAAATTTTTTTGTTCAAAATAGACTACAGACTACAGCCACGAGGGAGAATTGTTGTTGATAGAGGTGGCGTGGCGGTAGTGCAGTGGCGAAGTGGGGGAGTAGGTAGTATAAGTGTTATTTATCACTGAGTGATATGTAGATCTTGACCGGTTGTGTTGGGACTTCTGACCGGTTGTGTTGGGACTTTTGACCGGTTGTCTTGGGACTTCTGACCGGTTATCTTGGGACTTTTGACCAGTTGTCTTGGGACTTCTGACCGGTTGCGTTTTTTGTGAATGATATTGAACCGGGCGTTGCTGTTATTCTTCATCGGTAGCTGAAGTCTGTAGTCTGTTTTGAACAAATATTTTTTTACCTCAACCACTTCCTTCACTCTTCGTCTTTCATTCTCCTTCTGAAGTAATCCTCATTCGTCATTCATCATTCGTCATTCATCATTCGTCATTCATCATTCATCATTTGTCATTCGTCATACCTCATTCATCATTTGTCATTCCTCATTCTTCTTGCCGACAACAATCAAGAGGCCCAAAACCTTAAACTCTAAGCCCTAAACGATAAACGATTCTTCCCTCTTTTTCCTCTTCTTTAGCCTTTTGAGCTAAAAATAGGTTGAAAATTTCGCTGTTTCGTGATTTAGCAGTAACTTTGTGCGCGTTATGATAAGTATGAGACGCATAGTTATTGCGATGGCTTGTGTGCTGGCATCGATGGGTGTTGGCGCACAGGATGTTCAGTTTCCGTTCCCTGAGGTGCCTGCTATGATGACCGACACTCAGGCGCGATTGAAGTATGTGCTCGAGAATTTCTGGAGCCGTTATAATTTTGCCGATGGTTCGACGTATAATGAGCAGGTTGGTGAGCAGGGCTTTTCGGAGTTCATCAATCTGCTGTCGTATGCCGATGCGGCGACGTGTAAGCGCGCTGTGGATGGGCTGATGAAATACATCTGCGGCGACGAGCGTATGACGAAACGCTTCGACAGCCTCACTGACCACTATCTTGGCAACCCTAATTCACCGCTGCGCAACGATGTGACGTATGAACAGATGCTGCGTGGTCTGCTGTCGTCGAAGAAAGTGGACGAGGCACGCCGCAGCCGTATGGAGTTTAAGCTGAGCTTGGTGGCGCGCAACCAACCGGGCACGAAGGGCGCTGACTTTGAATATGTGGACCGCGTGGGGCGTCGTCATCGTATGTACGACCTGCAGAGCGAGTTGACGTTGCTGGTGTTCTCCGACCCCGAGTGTGAGCATTGCCATGAGCTGATGCCAAAGATAATGGGCAGCAAGGTGCTGGCCGGTGACCGTAGACTTAAGGTGCTTTCGATATACCCCGACGAGAACGTGAAGGCTTGGATGCAGATGCGTCCGACGCTCCCTCACAACTGGAGCGAGGGCCGCAGTCCTGGCGGCAAGCTGATGCATGACCAGACGTATTACCTGCCGGCGATGCCTGTGCTTTACTTGCTCGACAAAGATAAGAAAGTCATCATCAAGGATGGGACGCTGGAGCAGGTGGAGAAGGCGCTAAGCGCCAATGAAAAATGAAAAGTGAAAAGTGAAAAATGAGTTTTTCATTTCAAGAAGGGCTCCTTTAACTACTTAAACTCATGAAGCAAGCGGAGCTTGCAGTGATATATGAAAAAGATAATAGCGATATTATTTGCAATGGTCGTTGTGCTGGGCGCTAATGCAGCCGGCTCATTCACCCTCGTGCTCGATGCCGGCCATGGCGGTAAAGACCCCGGTGCTCTGGGCAAGACGGGTCGCGAGAAGAATATCAACCTGGCTGTGACGCTGGCCGTGGGACGGTTGGTGGAGCAGAACCTGAAGGATGTTAAGGTGGTGTATACGCGTAAGACCGATGTCTTCGTGGAGCTGAGCGAGCGCGCCGCCATCGCCAACAGGGCTAAGGCTGACCTCTTCGTGAGCATACATACCAACGCTCTGCCCAAAGGAGCTCAGGGGCGTGGCTCGGAGACCTACACGCTGGGTATGCACCGCGCTGCTGACAACCTGGCCGTGGCAAAACGTGAGAACTCCGCTATCATGCTTGAGAAAGACTACGAGAGCCGTTACGAGGGTTTCGACCCCAAGAGTTCGGAGTCGTATATCATCTTCGAGTTTATGCAGGACAAGAATATGGAGCGCAGCGTGAAGCTGGCACAGATGATACAAAAGCAGTTCCGCTCGGCCGGGCGCGTGGACAAAGGTGTTCATCAGGCTGGCTTCCTCGTGCTGAGGGCCACGTCGATGCCGTCGTGCCTCGTGGAGCTGGGCTATATAACAACACCCTCCGAGGAGAGTTTCCTCACGAGCCAGAAGGGCGTCGACGAGCTGGCGCAGAGTATTTATGCGGCCATCAGGCAGTATGTCAAGGCCTCGGCGGTGGTGGAGAATTGAAGATTGAAGATTGAAGATTGAAGATTGGGAAATGAAAGATTGATTTAACTTTCGGATGTTCAGTTTCTTCGGTTCTTTTTAAGCGAGAGTTGGAGATAGGAACGCGGAAGGACACGGAAATAACGCGGAAGGACACGGAAATAACGCGGAAGTACACGGAAATAACTCGAAAGTACACGGAAAATCTATGATGACAGACAAGCTGATTAACGTCCTCCCTGAATGGAACCTTTTTCAGCGTTTTCCGTTATTTTCCGTTATTTTCAGTGATAATGAAGAATATCGAAATATTGAAAATTGAAAGATAATGAAGATATCGAGAGAAGCAAAGATCGGACTGACGGGCATCATAGCGCTGGTGCTGCTGTTCTTTACCATTAAGTTCCTGCAGGGCGTGCAGCTGTTCACTACGCAGGACACGTACTACATCAATTTCAGCAATGCCAAGGCTCTGGCGAAGTCGAGTCCGGTGTATGCCGACGGCTACAACGTGGGCATAGTCTCAGACATCCGCTATGACTATGAGCACCCAGGCTCGGGCGTAATCGTTCAGATTTCCGTGGAGCACGGTATGCGTGTGCCTAAGGGCACCAAGGCTGTGCTCGACGAGGCCATGCTGGGCGGTTGCACGCTGAACCTGCTGATGGGCAACAGTCCTGTAGAGCGCTATGCAGTGGGCGACACCATAGCATCGGCTGAAAACAATGGCTTGATGGCCAAGGCTGCTGAGATGATGCCTAAGCTGGAGCAGACGATGGCCAAGGTGGACACGCTGCTGTCGACGCTCAACACTGTGGTGTCTGATCCAAACATAAAGAAGATCCTGGCTAATGCCGAGACGCTGACCGCCAACCTCGACCAGAGTTCGCGCGACTTGAATAAGCTGCTGGAGAAGGATGTGCCGCAGATGACGTCGACGTTCAACGCCGCCGGGCAGAACGTGGTGGCCCTGACCGAGAAGCTCAACCGCCTGGACCTCGAGGGCACTATGGCCAAGGTGGACGGCACGATGAACAATGTCAACCAGATGACAGAGCGGCTTAACTCGAAGGACAACAACGTAGGTCTGTTGCTCAACGACACCGCCCTCTACGGCAACCTCAACCGCACCGCAACGGGCGCGGCACAACTGGTTGAGGACCTGAAGGCTCACCCCAAGCGCTACGTCCACTTCTCGGTCTTCGGAAAGAAAGACAAGCCCGCTGAGCCGGAAAAAGAAGTTCAGCCATAAAATCGCACAGGACCGAGCTTACGCTTGCTTAAAAATAAAAATTCCAAATAAGGTTGCCTTTTCGCAAGTCATTACAAAGCAAACGTTAAATCATTCAAAATTCGTCGGTTAACGAAGATGAAAAAAAAGAGGCGTCAACAGCTGTTGACGCCTCAAGTTGTTAATATTCAGCGGGTTTAATATAAGCAATAGTTTAGCAGAGTTCGTTATAAGAAGAAATTAAAAAAGGCTTGAAAACGTGCTCGTTAGCGCCCCTTTTCGTAAGAATATATTTTGCGGTTCATTTTGGAGATTAAAAAAAATGATTTAACTTTGCACTCGCAATTCGCCTCTAACGAGACGCACACTTTACCAACAGAATGAAAAGCCAAACAACACCAGCTACAGACCCACGTTGGGAGCACTGCCTGCGGATGATATCTAGCAATATCAGCCGTGAGCAGTACGACACGTGGTTTGCGCCCGTAGGCTTCGTCGGTTACGACGAGGACGGGCAGATGCTGACGTTGTCGGTGCCCAGTCCCTTCATTCGTGAGTATATCGAGGAGCACTATCTGAAGCTCCTGCGCGCTGTGCTGCAGCATCAGTACGGCCAGGGTGTGCGCCTGCGCTATGAGGTGAAAGTGGATGCTATAAATAATTTAAGTACGCGCGAGGAGGGCACCGAACGCTCCACCAGCACGTCGCCTGTGATGCGTCGCGAAGGCGTCAACGCCAGTCCGCGTGCCTTGCAGCACCTCGATTCGCAGCTCAAGCCGGAGTACACCTTCGACAACTTCGTCGAGGGCGAGAGCAACAAACTGCCGCGCACGGTGGGTCTGGCTATTGCGCAGAACCCCCATCAGGCCACCTTCAATCCGCTGTTTATCTACGGCGGTTCGGGTGTTGGCAAGACTCATCTTGTGAATGCCATCGGCTTGCGCGTGAAGGAGTTGCACCCCGAGCTGCGCGTGCTCTATGTCTCGGCCCACCTCTTCCAGGTGCAGTACACCGACAGCGTGCGCCACAACACCGTCAACGACTTTATTGCTTTCTACCAGAGCATCGACGTCCTGATTATCGATGACGTCCAGGAATTTGCCTCGTTGCAGAAGACGCAGAACACCTTCTTCCATATCTTCAACCACCTGCACCAGAACGGCAAACAGCTCATACTGACGTCCGACCGTCCGCCGGTGGCCCTCGAAGGCATGGAAGAGCGCCTGCTTACGCGCTTCAAGTGGGGTCTGCTGGCCGAGCTGGAGCAGCCTACGCAGTCGCTGCGCCGCGACATCCTGTGCTACAAGATCCGCAGGGATGGCCTGAAGGTGTCTACACCCGTCATTGATTATATCGCAGCTACGGTAGATAAGAGCATCCGTGACCTTGAGGGCGTTTTGACTTCGTTGATGGCCTACAGCGTGGTGAACAACTGCGAGATAGACCTCGGTTTGGCCGAGCGCGTGATAAGTCGTACGGTAGGTATAAGCCGTCAGCATGCTACGCTCAGCCTTGAGGACATCCTCACCCGCACGTGCCACTATTTCAGTATCGACCGCGAGGATGTGCTCTCGTCGACGCGCAAGGCGCCCGTGGTGCTGGCCCGTCAGGTTGTCATGTATCTGGCACAGCAGCATACGCGACTGAGCACCACAAAGATAGGCGCTTTCGTAGGGAAACGTGGCCACGCCACGGTGCTCCACTCTTGTCAGGCTGTGTCGCAGCGCCTGCAGGCTGATGACTCTTTCCGCGAGCGCATTGAAGAACTCGAAGGCTTACTCATGCAGTAAGCCTTTTTTTTGTTTGTAGCAACGAAAAAAAGCGCTATTCCTGTGCTGTGTTTTATTTAGAATTACTATCTTTGCAGCAGAGAATTGGATTAATTCGTGATAACAAACACTCTTACGATTATGCGACAGTTATTTCTTACACTACTTATGGCATTCGCTTGCGCCACTACTTGGGCGCAGGAGCAAACCGAAGGCGCTGCAGCGCCGGCTGATAGCGTGGCCGCTCAGGCAACGAGTACTGAACATATACTTTTCGAGGGCATAGAGGTGAAAGGCGATATCTATGAGTTTGCGGCCGTTATGCAGAAACGCGGCTTCACGCTCTCGAAGCGCTTAGGGAACGAAAAGGCGTATATTTTTAAAGGCACCGTGTGCGGGCAGTCGTGCTACGTGCAGGCAAGCTACACCAAGCACACGCGCACCGTCTATCGCCTGATGGTGCAGCCCAAGCACGTAGATCTCAACTCTTATCTCGATTCTTTGAATGTCCGCTACGGACAAGTCTTCGACGAGACGGAGCGCGGCTACCAATGGATGCTGCCAAACGGCGCCGTGATGTTCATCACGCCAGAAGGTTATGACCCCACTCTCGTGGTGATGGACGCCATAGGCGTGGCGGCTTATAAGGATGAGGAGAACAGGTGAAAATGGCCGAAGCCATTTTTAATGAAGAGTTAAGAATGAAGAGTTAAGAATGAAGAGTTAAGAATGAAGAGTTAAGAATGAAGAGTTAAGAATGAAGAGTTAAGAATGAAGAGTTAAGAATAATGACTAATGATGAATCAACTCGTCAACTTGTCAACTCGTCAACTTGTCAACTCGTCAACTTCTCAACTTGTCAACTTGTCAACTCGTCAACTCGTCAACTTGTCAACTCGTCAACTTCTCAACTTGTCAACTCGTCAACTCACCAACCATTTACAAATGAAAAAGATAGTTCTTGGAATGATGATGCTGCTGGCCACGAATGCTGTGGCGCAGAGCGAATTGTATCCCCAACATTTTGACCTCTCAGAGGTGACACTGCTCGACGGCCCTCTGAAGGAAGCCCAGGATGGCAATGCGCAGCTGTTGCTCGAATACGATGCCGACAGGTTGCTTACGCCTTTCATCCGTCAGGCCGGACTGCTCGCGCGCAGCGGCAGTAAGTATGCTGGTTGGGATGTCGTTCACCCATCGTTCTCTAACTGGGGACTCCCGGACTGGAGCCTCGAAGGGCACGTCGGAGGTCATTACCTCACGGCGCTCGCTCTCTCGTATGCCTCGGTGAGCGACGCTCAGCTGCGGAAGACCCTGAAAGAGCGTCTGGACTATTGTCTCGGTGTGCTCAAGGACTGTCAAGATGCCTACGCTGCAGATACGCACGGCCTGCGCGGTTTCATAGGCGGGCAGCCTATAAACCAAGTGTGGACGGGCCTCTATGCCAACGACCTTACGCAGTTCCGCAGGTACGGCGGTTGGGTGCCGTTCTATTGTGAGCATAAGGTGCTTGCAGGCTTGCGCGATGCTTATATCTACACAGGTAGCGAGGTGGCTAAAGAACTCTACCGCGGGCTGGCAGACTGGGCTGTGGACGTAGTGTCCAATCTGTCGGAAGCTGACCTGCAGACCGTTCTGGGTTGGGAGCATGGCGGAATGAATGAGGTGCTTGCCGATGCTTTCAAGATTTTTGGCGAGATGAAATACCTCGATGCAGCCGTGCGCTACAGCCATCAGCATGAGATAAAAGGCATGCAGGGCTCGCCCTACAACAGCCATTTCCTCGACAATCAGCACGCCAACACGCAGGTGCCGAAGTTTATAGGTTTCGAGCGTGTATGGAAGCAATATGTGAAGGGCAAGGCCGCAACGGACCTTACGACCTATCGCACCGCGGTCCTCAACTTCTGGGACGATGTGGCGCAGCACCGCACAGTATGTATAGGCGGCAACTCCACCTCGGAGCACTTCTTTGATGTGGCCAATGGCCAGCGCTATATCAACGATCTCGACGGTCCGGAGTCGTGCAACTCAAATAATATGCTGAAGCTCTCGGAGCTGCTCTTCGACGACGACCACGACGCCCGCTACGCCGATTTCTATGAGAGCACGATGCTCAACCATATACTATCGACACGCGACCCTCAGACTGGCGGCTATGTCTATTTCACCACGCTGCGGCCGCAGGGTTACCGTATTTATTCTCAGGTGAATCAGGCTATGTGGTGCTGCGTGGGCACGGGTATGGAGAATCACGTCAAGTACGGTCATTTCATCTACACCCACGACGGACAGTCGACTCTCTACGTCAACCTCTTTGTGCCCAGCGAGCTCAACAACTCGGCCTTTGGTCTGCGCCAAGAGACCAAGTTCCCTTACGTCGATCCCTCCCGCAGCAATATCCCTACGCCGCAGACAGCCGTGACAGAGCTCACCGTCACTCGCGCGGGCACATATAATATATGTGTGCGTCATCCGGCATGGGCCGGTAAGGAATATGCCGTGATGGTCAACGGGACCGCCGTCAACGCTTCGGTCAGCGAGGGCACGGCCTCGTATGTGACGCTTAGCCGGACGTGGCAAGTGGGCGATCGCATCACGGTGTGGTTGCCTATGGCTCTGCGCGTGGAGGAGTGTCCGGGCTGCTCCGACTATATTGCATTTAAGTTCGGTCCCGTGCTGCTGGCTGCCAAGACCACGGCAGCCTCAGTCGATGAGGCTGCGCAGACTGGGCTGGAATATGAGGTGCTGCAGAATGAATATGCCGGTGAGGGACGCATGGATCACGCTCCTGGCAGTCGTGCCAGCGTTAAGGACCTCAGTTCGGCACCTCTGCTGATAGGTGAGCGTAGTGAGGTGCTCGACCGTATCACCCCCACCGACCTCGGTCGGCTGCACTTCACCATAGATGCCTCGAGTGAGCAGTCGAAGGGCAATTGGAAGCACCTGACTTTGGAGCCATTCTTCGGCATTCACCATGCGCGCTATGCTTGCTACTGGTATCAGGCCACGAAGGAGGCTTATGAGCAGAGCAATATGGGGCGCGCCGATGCTGAGGCTGCCGCGCTGAATGCCCGCACGCTCGATTTCGTGGCTACGGGTGAGCAGCAGAGCGAGGCGGGGCATCAGTATAAGTACAGCAGTGACTCCAGCGTGGGCAGCTACAATGGCGAGACATACCGTGACGCCCGCGCCAACGGTTACATTCAATATGTGTTGCAGAACACCGAGGGCCTGACGGACGGCTTGGCCATAATGCTGCGTCTGACGACTGCCGACAAAGGGCGGCGCGGCTACGTAAGCATCGACGGCAAGCAGATAGCCGACATCACCGTGGCTGCATCTTACAAAGGACAGGATGCTCGTGGTTTCTATAACCTCGAAGTGCCTATACCGGCAGAACTGATGCGCAATGCCGACGGCAGTGTCAAGAGTGAAGTCACTTTCAGGTTGACAGCCTCTGCAACGACCCTCATCCCCGGCCTTTACTACGTGCGCCTCGTCAAAGGCTACGACGACCATAGCTACGTCTTTCATGCACGCGACTGGGTAACAGGTGATGCAGCCCGCGTCAGTCAGGGCAATATAAGCTATGACGATGACGCCAACACGCTCACCGTGCACGCCTCCGGAAGCAATAATGTAGCCTTGACGCTCGACTGGCAGCAGCGTGACTACCTTATCAATGCTTCGCAGAAGTACCTTATAGTGAAAGGCTCCGGGCTTTCGCGTGCCAGCGGCGCGAGCTATCTGTGGTGGCTCAATGGCGTCAATAGGGGTTCGCAGGTGGCGCCTACGACGGTGAAGGTGGCCTCCGACGGCGATGTTATCATTGCTTGGGATATGACTCGCAGTTCGCTCGACGGCAACAATAAAGGCGAGCGCTTCTCTGTGTGCCAAGGGCGCACAATATTCGGCCTTACAAGCATATCAGGTGTCAGTGTGATAAAGACCATAGGATTCTACGAAAGTGTTGAGGCTTTTGAACTTGCAACAAATGTCAAATCATTAAAAAGGGAAACGAAGCTGGGACGTATCTATGGTTTAGACGGCCGCCTTCGTTCTGGACTTCAGAATGGAGTAAATATTGTTGCAGGGCGTAAACTATTGGTAAATAGTTGATTGCAGGCTTGCTTCGGCAAGCCTTTTTCTTTGCTTATACGCTACTGCTTATTAGTGTTATTGGTAAAATAGAAATTTTTTCAAAAATAATTGTATAAGAAGTTTGCCAAAAGGGAAAAGTTTTGTAGCTTTGCACCGCCATTTGGTTTTTAATACAGGACAACTTACAATTCACTTTTACCCTATATTATTGTGGAACAGACTTATACTTATGACGAAGCCTTCGCGGCTTCATTAGACTATTTTGCGGGTGACGAACTGGCAGCCCGCGTATGGGTCAACAAGTATGCGATGAAGGACTCCTTCGGCAATATCTTCGAAAAGAGTCCGGCGGATATGCACTGGCGCATCGCTAATGAAGTGGCCCGCATTGAGAAGAAGTACAATAACCCGATGACGGCGCAGGAGATCTTTGACCTCCTGGATCACTTCCGCTACATCATTCCCGCCGGCTCTCCCATGACGGGCATTGGCAACCACTTCCAGGTGGCGTCGCTCTCCAACTGCTTTGTGGTAGGTCTCGATGGCAACAGCGACTCTTACGGTGCCATCATCCGTATCGACGAGGAACAGGTGCAGCTGATGAAACGTCGCGGCGGCGTTGGTCATGACCTCTCGCATCTGCGTCCTGCCGGTTCGCCGGTTAAGAATTCAGCTCTGACCAGCACCGGTCTCGTACCTTTCATGGAGCGCTACAGCAATAGCACGCGTGAGGTGGCTCAGGATGGTCGGCGCGGCGCGCTGATGCTCAGCGTTTCGATCAAGCACCCCGATGCCGAGGCTTTCATCGATGCTAAGATGACCGAGGGCAAGGTCACAGGCGCCAATGTCAGCGTGAAGATCGACGATGCCTTTATGCAGGCAGCAGCTGATGGCAAGCCCTATACCCAGCAGTTCCCGATCGACAGTGCCGACCCGATGGTCAAGAAGGAGATTGATGCCAGCGCGCTGTGGAGGAAGATTGTGCACAATGCGTGGAAGAGCGCCGAGCCTGGCGTGCTCTTCTGGGACACCATCCTGCGCGAGAGCGTGCCCGACTGCTATGCCGACCTGGGCTTCCGCACGGTGTCAACCAACCCGTGTGGTGAGATACCTCTCTGCCCCTATGACTCCTGCCGTCTGCTGGCTGTGAATCTCTATGAGTATGTAGATAACCCCTTCACGAGCGCTGCCAAGTTTAACTTTGATCTCTTCCGCGAGCATGTGCGTAAGGCACAGCGCATCATGGACGACATCATCGACCTGGAACTTGAGAAGATAGAGCTTATACTTAAGAAAATAGAATCTGACCCGCAGAGCGAAGAGGTGAAATTTGCAGAGCGCAATCTCTGGAAGAAGATTCAGCGTAAGAGCTCCATGGGTCGCCGTACGGGCGTCGGCATCACCGCCGAGGGCGATATGCTCGCCGCTCTGGGTCTGCGCTATGGCACGCAGGAAGCAACGGACTTCGCCGTCGAAGTTCAGAAGACCGTATGCCTGAGCGCCTACGCCAGCAGCGTGGAGATGGCTCGTGAGCGCGGCGCCTTCGAGATATTCGATGCTAAGCGCGAGGAGAACAACCCCTTCATACAGCGCATCAAGGCTGCCGACCCGAAGCTCTATGAGGATATGGTGAAGTATGGCCGTCGCAATGTGGCCTGCCTGACCATAGCACCTACGGGTACCACGTCGCTTATGACGCAGACGACCTCGGGTATAGAGCCCGTGTTCATGCCCGTGTATAAGCGTCGTCGTAAGGTCAACCCCAATGATCCCGAAGTGCATGTGGACTTCGTCGATGAGACAGGTGATGCTTTCGAGGAGTACATCGTCTATCACCATAAGTTCCTCACTTGGATGAAAGTGCAGGGCCTTGATACCGAGCGTCGCTACACTCAGGAGGAGATAGACGAGCTTGTAGAGAAATCCCCTTACTATAAAGCTACTGCCAACGATGTCGATTGGCTGATGAAGGTGCGCATGCAGGGTGCTATCCAGAAATGGGTGGACCACAGCATCAGCGTAACCGTGAACCTGCCTAATAATGTCGATGAGCAACTCGTCAACGACCTCTATATGGAAGCTTGGCGCAGTGGTTGCAAAGGCTGCACCATCTATCGCGACGGTTCGCGCAGCGGCGTAATGATCAGCGTCAGCAAGAAGAAGGAGAAGAAGGGCGAGGGTGAACAACCCGATACGCCTGCACTTGAGACCGGCGATAAGCCCGTCATGGAATGCCGCCCGCCCGAGGTCGTGGAGAAGCGTCCTGATGTTCTCGACTGTGATGTGGTCCGTTTCCAGAATAACAAAGAGAAATGGGTGGCTTTCGTAGGCCTCTTGAACGGTTATCCCTATGAGATCTTCACTGGTCTGCAGGACGATGAGGAGGGTATTATGCTGCCAAAGAGCGTCACAAAAGGCCGCATCATCAAGCAGCTTAATCCCGATGGCACGAAGCGCTATGACTTCCAGTTCGAGAACAAGCGTGGCTACAAGACGACTGTCGAGGGTCTATCGGAGAAGTTCAACCCCGAATATTGGAACTATGCCAAGTTGCTCTCCGGAGTGCTTCGTTATCGTATGCCTCTCGATCATGTCATCCGTCTTGTCGGTCAGCTCTCGCTCAATGATGAAACTATCAATACGTGGAAGAACGGCGTGGAGCGTGCACTGAAGAAGTATATTCAGGACGGCACGGCTGCCAAGGGGCAGGTTTGCCCCAACTGTGGCCAGGAGACTCTTGTCTATCAGGAAGGCTGTCTCATCTGCACAAACTGTGGCGCCAGCCGATGCGGATGATGACTTTGAACGTTGAACATTGAACATTGAACTTTGATATGGCTTCCAATGATGTATATCTTTTAGCAAGGTCTTTTGCTATTAGAATTACAGAGCTATACAAATATCTACAAGATAATAAGAAAGAGTTTATAATATCAAAACAGATTTTTCGTTCAGGTACAAGTATAGGTGCTAATGTTTTTGAAGGAAAAGAAGCTTATAGCAGGGCTGATTTCTGTTCAAAAATGAGTATCGCACTCAAGGAAACCTCAGAAACTGGATATTGGTTAGATCTGCTACATGCGGCAAATTATCTGGATGATGCATTATTTAGTTCGCTTAATAATGATTGTGAGCATTTGAAGGCTATCCTGACGAAAATTGTCAAGTCCACTAAACAGGTATGAATAAAGTTCAACGTCCAAAGTTCAACGTTCAAAGTTCAACGTTCAAAGTTCAAAGTAACAGACTCCTTTTGAGGGACGTTCGACTTTTTGCCTTCCACGGCGTGCTCGAGCAAGAGCGGGCCGTGGGGGCATATTATACTTTGAATGTAGTTGTAGATACTGACTTCTCGCATGCCATGGCGACTGATGAGCTGGAGGGCACTATTTCGTATGCCGACATCTATGAGGTCGTAAAGCGCGAGATGGCGGTGCCGTCGCAGCTGCTGGAGCATGTCGCAGGACGTATTTGCACAGCCATATTCAATACATTCCCTGCGGCAACGAGAATACAATTAGATATAATTAAGGAGAACCCACCAATGGGTGCGGACTGTAGAGGCGCGGGAGTCGCCATCGATGTCCAGCGTTCTTGAGTAAACGAAGAAGCCTCGCCGACCGGCGGGGCTGCTTTATTTTAATTAAGAATTAAGAATTAAGAATGGACGATGTATAATTATAATGGAGTATGGGCAAACCCTTACTTCACTACAACTTTCTCGTTGCCAATGACGTAGATGCCGCGAGGCAGGTTCTGGAGGGTTTCGCCTGCACGAACTTGACGACGTACGAGGGTGCCGCTGACATCGTAAACATCAACGATGGCTGTGGACTGCTTGAGTGCAGCTATGCGGTCTACATCGGCTGCTGCTACGTGCTTAATCTGCAGTTTGGTGGCACCAGTGCCCTGGGCCTCCCAGTCGAAGCCGCATCGTGTGGGCAGGAATGTCTGCTCGCCATCGGTGCGCACAAGCACGCTCTCCAGGATCTCCTTGTCCTGCTTGGCGGGGATGCCATAGCGCCCGACAGACTGAATAGACTCCCAGCTGCTGCCGAATACCACGCGGTTGCCTGCGGCGTCGCTCTTTGCAACGGCACGAAGGTCGGTGCTGATGCCGTTGACGTCTGTTGTCTTGGCACGCAGGTATTGCGTTGTGGGCGAGAAGATAAGGTAGGGCACGCCAGCCTCGATGCCTTCGTCGGTGCAGTCTACGAAGAAGAGGTTAAGCTCGTCGCCTTCTTGGCGCATGCCTGTGAAGCGTTCTACACGCACATCCTTGGCAGCAGCTTGCAGCTGTTCGGCCGTCATTGTCATGGGCAGACAGATGGAGTTGTAGCCCGCGAGGAGTATGCGGCTTAGCTGCACGGGCTGTTCCTTCTGGTTAAACACTTCAACGTTCAGCGTCTTCAAACTCGTGTTGACATACTTTGTGCGTACCGTTTGTGCGGAAACGTGTGAGGATAAGGCCATTAAGGCCACTGCGAGTAGTGTAAAATGTTTCATAGTAGGTGGTTTTTGATTAAAAATCTGCGTAAGTTTACAAATAATATCTGAAAGATAAGTCAAAAAGCTCAAAACCTTAACATTAATTAGCTATTCCCGGCCCTCCGGCAGTTCATTGGCATTGTGATTCAGAGAGGCAGTAGAGCCTTCAACAAGAACCAAACGACGGGTACGAGCAGGGCAGGCAGTAGGTTGAGTGTCTTGCAGTCTTTGAGTTGCAACAGCGAGAGTCCGCTGCCCGTGATCATCAAACCACCAACGATGAGCAACTCGGCCATCAGCTCGTCGCTCACGGCTGTGGCAGAGATCTTGGCTATCAGGTAGAACATACCCTGCCAGCAGAACAGTACGGGGGCCGCCAGTGCCATGCCAATGCCGTAGGTTGAGGCAAATACTATGGAGCTTACGAGGTCGAGCGTGGCATTGGTGAAGAGAAACGTGTTGTCGCCCTTTAGGGCTGAGATTACAGGTCCGAGCATCGAGAGCGGTCCTATGCAGTAGAGTAGGATTGCCGTGCTAAGGCCGTCGGCCAGGCGCGAGCGGCCATCCTTGGAACGGCTGTTGACGAGCCGTTTGAATCGTCCGTCAATGTCGAGCCATGTTCCGAACACTCCTCCAATGGCTATTGCCACAATGAAGAGCACCGGGTATTGGCTCTTGCTGAAGTTGGTGATTGTGGCATTTAGCCCTATGGCAACTGATGCTAGTCCGAGCCCTGTGTAGAGCACGTTCTTATACTTTTCGTCGATGCCTCTGTTCATGAGCGCACCAACGATGCTTCCTGCAATGATAGTGCAGGTGTTTACTATCGTTCCAATCATATTCGTGGCAAAGGTAGGAATAAATGACGAATGACGGATGACGAATGGCGAAATTGTTATCATTCGTTAGTATTTTTACTCATTTACTCATTTTTCTTCAATATTCTTTCCTGTTTTACTTATAAAATCTTACCTTTGCAGCCGGCTTGACACGTTAACACGTTGACGGGTTAACACATTAACATATTAACAGGCAAACACATTATTAACTTTATAAACTCTAACCTGCAATGTCAACAGTACAATTCTACAAGAAAGAGCACCAGGTGCCACTTGAGATGCACAAGGTGCGCGTGGTTCAGAAACTGAATCTCCTGCCTGTCGAGGAACGCTTGCGAGCTATTCAAGAGGCTGGTAACAACACGTTCTTGCTCCAGAACCGCGACATCTATCTCGACATGATCACCGATTCGGGCGTCAACGCGATGTCCGACAAGCAAGTAGCAGCTATGTCTGTTGCAGACGACTCGTATGCCGGTTCCGAGACTTGGAATCGTGCCAAGGCTGCCGTGAAGGAGGTCTTCGGCGTGGACAACGTGCTACCTGCACACCAAGGTCGCGCCGCCGAGAACATCCTTGCCGAGGCTTTCGTCAAGCCCGGTATGGTAGCTCTGATGAACTTCCATTTCACGACGACCAAGGCCCACATCACGCGTTTGGGTGGTGAGGTCGTTGAACTCGTGCATAAGAAAGGTCTGAAGCCACAGAGCGACGATCCCTTCAAGGGCGACTTTGATCTTAAGGCTCTGAAGAAGACTATCGACGAATACACTCCCGAGAAAGTGGCATTCGTGCGCGTTGAGGCTGGCACTAACCTCATCGGCGGACAGCCCGTGAGCCTCGAGAATATGATGGCCGTGACGGATATCTGCCATGAGAAGGGCGTCGTCAGCGTCCTTGATGCCTCGTTGCTTCAGGACAATGTCTATTTCATGAAGACGCGCGAGCCCCGCTGCAAGTATATGGAGACGAAGGAAATCTATCGTCTGCTCGCCAGTCGCTTCGACATCATCTATTTCTCAGCCCGTAAGCTCGGCTTCTCGCGCGGCGGTTTTATCCTCTCGAGCGATGCCAAGTGGACGAATCAGATGATGGAGTTTGTGCCGCTGTTCGAGGGCTTCCTCACCTATGGCGGTATGGAAGTGCGCTCCATCGAGGCTGCAGCCCAGGGTCTGCTTGAGTCGCTCGATATGGAGTATATCAACCAGGGCCCGGAGTTCATTGCCTATATGGTCAAGGAACTCGACGACTACGGCGTGCCTGTGATTAAGCCTGCCGGCGGTCTGGGTGTTCACCTCAACTGCTCGGAGTTTGTGCCGAATATGCCTCACGACCAATATCCTGCTGCCGCCGTCGGTGCCGCCGTTTATATCGCTGGTGGCATACGTGGTATGGAGCGTGGTACGGTGAGCGAGCAGCGCGAGCCCGACGGCACGGAGCGCTTTGCCGAACTGGAGTTGCAGCGCCTGGCAGTGCCCCGTCGTGTGTTCACGCTCTCGCAGATAAAGTATTGTGCCGACCGCGTGAAGTGGGTGTGGGACAACCGCGAGCTCATCGGCGGTCTGGAGTGGATTAGCGAGCCAAAGGTGCTCCGCTTCTTCTTCGGTCGCATGAAGGAGATAGGCTACTGGCAGGAAGAACTCGTCAAGAAGTTCCGTCAGGACTTCGGCGACTCGCTGTAGGCAGGTTGACACGTTAACACATTAACATATTAACAGGTTAACACGTTGACGGATTAATTGCTTCTTTTCAAGCGACGCTAAGGTCAAACGAAAACATTAAAATAATTATGCCCGGTAATGGCAGGTAGCATTCTATGCTGCAGTCATTACCGGGCATTTTTTTGTTTCAGATGAAGAAGAGGGCGACGCCCGCAACGGCGATGCAAGAGCCAAGTATTTCGCGGGTGCTGATGCGTTGTCCGAAGAGCCAGCGCGAGGGCCAAAGAATGAATACGGGCGTCAGTGCCATCAGCGTAGAGGCTATTCCCGCCGGCGCCAGTTGCACGGCGAGCAGCGAGAGCGATACGCCAATGACGGGCCCGAGCAGTATAGTTCCCGTCGCTGCTTTCAAGGTGGTGCGGTCGTGCAGACCCTGGCGCAGACGCTGGCCGTCGCCTTTTATGGCATAAGCAATACCGAAGCCTATGAGGCCGGCCACCGCTCGCACCATCGTGGCGGCTATGGGCAGCAAGGGTGTGCCCTCGCACAGCCCCATTCCCACTTTCGAGAGCACGATACCTACGCCTTGTCCCATTCCGGCCCCGATGCCGAAAAGAATACCTTTCAGTGGTATCTCAACGTGTAACTTGTGTTTATGTTCAGCCTTCTCCTCGCGCGAGAGCACGGTCAGACCTATGCCACTGATTGTTACCGCAATGCCGGCAATGGCCTGCAGGCCGAGCGTCTCGCCAAGAAGCAACCAGGCGGCGAGGGCCGAGAACAGTGGCGCCAGCGTCATGAAGAGCTGTCCGAGGCGGCTGCCAATGAGAATGTACGATGAGAAGAGGCACCAATCACCGAAGACATAACCTACTGCTCCTGAGGCCAGCAGCCACGTCAGGGCGTTGGCGTTCATGCCATAGGGTAGGGGAGAGCCCGTGGTGAGCCATAGCACTGCTGCCAGTATTACCAATGATGCCGCCATACGCAGCACGTTCATTTGCAGTGGCCCCATACGTCGGCTGGCCACTTCCGCGCATAAAGCGGTGGCGGTCCATGTTATGGCCACGATTATAGAAAGGATTTCGCCGTAAAACATTTGTAAGAGAGACTGTACGCCGATTCGTTAACGTATTATCGTGTTGTAGTGTTAGTGTGTTAATATGTTAATGTGTTAACCTGTTAATGTGCTAATTAGTTCGTCTATGCAAGCGGCCTACGATGAGCGCTATGGCGCCGTCACCGGTGACGTTGCATGCGGTGCCGAAGCTGTCCATGGCAATATAGAGCGCTATCATCAGGCCGCACTCCTGTTCGCCAAAGCCCAACATGGAGGTGAGCACGCCCAGTGAGGCCATGATAGCTCCGCCGGGAACTCCTGGCGAAGCCACCATAATGATGCCCAGCATCATTACGAAACCGATGAACATCGGTGTCGAGAATGGCATGCTGTGCATCAGCATAAGTGCCACGGCACAGGCTGTGATCTTCATGCATGAGCCGCTCATGTGGATGGTGGCGCAGAGCGGGACTGTAAAGCCAGCGACGTCTTCGCGCACGCCCATCTTGATGGCTTGACGCAGTGTCACGGGGATCGTAGCTGCTGAACTGCTGGTGCCCAACGCGGTGAAGTAGGCTGGTAGCATCGTGGTGAGCAGCTTGAATGGGTTGCGGCTGACGATGGCTCCGGCTATTCCGTACTGTGTGAGTAGAAGGGCTACGTGCATGGCGAAGATTATGCCGATGATTGCCGTGAAGGTCATCATAATGTGCCACGCTTGTCCCGTGCGCGTCATCTCGAGGAAGATGCCGAAGATGTACAGCGGCAGCAGCGGCACGATTACTCGTGCTATGGTGAGCTCGATGAGCGTCTTGAACTCGTGAGCTAAGCTATTGCAGTAGGGCAGCGAGAGATAAGCCATACCCAGTCCGCCGATGAATCCGAGCACGAGGGCGCTCATGACGTCGAACAGCGGCGGAATGGCGAGGGTGAAATAAGGCTCTATGGCCGCCACCGTCTCTAACTGTTGCACCTCCGTCGATGGCGTGATAAGCTGCGGAAAGACATTGCTCGAGATGGCGTAGGAGAACAGTCCCGAGAGCACTGTGCTGCCATAGGCTATGGCCACGGTGATGAGTAAAAGACGGCCGGCCGAACGGCCTATGTCGGCTATTGCCGGCATCACCAACCCGAGGATTATCAGCGGTATCATGAACTTGAGCAGGCTCGAGAATATGCCGTTGAAGGTGGTGAAGATGGCTACGAACCATGTGGGTAGCAGGCGTCCGAGCATGACGCCGGCTGCTATGGCTATTACTATGCGTGCGAGGAGAGGGAGGCGGGGCATTTAGGGTGAAAAGTGAAGGCCCCTCTCTAGCTCCCCCCGTGGGGGGAGGACTCCTTGTCCTCTAAGCTGGAAGGCAGCGGATATGCCGTCCCTCCCCCCTTGGGGGAGTCGGAGGGGGCCGTGATGAATTATTTTACGATTATCTTCTTGTTGCCACGGATATAGACTGAGCCGGGACGGAGGGCGGTGACGCGTCGGCCGGCGAGGTCGTAGGTGGGTTGAGTGTTGAGGGGTGAGGACTGAGTGTTGAGGGCTTCTTTGTCCTCTGCCAGGTCGCTTATCGCCGTGAGCTCTTCGTAGTCGTCGAGGTCGCCGACGATAGTCCCGAATTCAGCCCAGCGCGATGCTTTGTATGCTGCCAGGGAGCTGGCGTAGACGTGGATGATGGGCTTCGATGAGAAAAGATAGTTGTTGACCGTCGGGGGCGTCTTGGCCATCACGAAGGCCTCGGCGACGGGTGAGCTGTAGAACACGCCCTGCGCCATCGTCCGCACCTTAGGCCCTATGACTACTCTCGTGAGCGAGGGACAGTAGGCGAAGGCGTCGCCTCCGATGGTCATGACGTTGTCGGGGATTACGATTTCCTTGAGGCCGGAGCCGGAGAAGGCCTTGGCGTCGATGCGTGTGAGCTTCTCGGGCAGACGTATGGCGATGAGCTGCGTCATATCCTGGAAGAGTTGCTGGCCTATGGCGTTGTTCGCCACGCGCAAGTTGTTGAGGTAGGGCTGGCCTCCGTTTACGATTTTGGCCTGCGAGAGGTCGATGGCAGCGAGGTTGCCGTCGCTCACGAGCTCGCGCATGTATTTGAAGTCGGTGCCGTTGATGGTGCCTCCGATGGTGGCTTTTATAACTTTGGCCGAGAGCGAGTCGGCCAGCGTGCCGGCAGTGTTGAGCCACACCGTCTCAGCGCCGTTGCCGGCGAGGCTGACGTCGTGCAAGGAGCCGTCGGCATCGACGGAGAAGATGGTGAAGTCTTGTCCTATGTTCGAAGGTATGCAGACGTTGTAGGCGTTTGCCGCATAGACCATTTTGTCGTCAGCATCGAGCATCACGAAGCCCACACCGCCGCTGCCCTCCATGGCGTAGAGCGAGTCGGCCTGCAGGTAAGTGTAGCTCGATGGCTTGGCGTTCTCGGGCAGGTAGTCGGTGAATTGTCCGATGTCGCCGCACTTTCCCACCTTGTCCGAGTCGCGCCGTTTCTGTCCTGCCGTAGTCAGGAAGTCGGTCGTCAGCACGTAGTCGGCGCGGTCTTCCACGAAGAGTATGGTTGAGTTCTTTGGGTATTTGGCTATCTCTTTGAGGGTTCGGTTTATGTCGTATTGCTTAACGGTCATCGTGTGCGAGCCGTAGTCCTCGATACGACGGTTCGTCATCGGGATGAAGAAACCGTAGGCCGTGAAGAAATCGGTGAGGTCCTCGCCAGCCACTTCGCACACCTTTCGTACGAATTTCAGAGAGCTGTTGTAGCTTACGCCCCATATTTCAACAGGGTCTTCGCGCAGGGCTTTGAATAGGTTGGGGTAGAAGGACGTATTCTTCCGCGCCAGGTGGTAGTAGAGGTATAGCTGCCAGTACATGCGCAACTGGCTATCGACGTTCCGGACGAAGAACGGCAGTTTGCGTGCATACTCATCCATGACCGTAGAGAGTGGCGAGCCACCGGAGGTCACGAGGCCGTCGAGGTATCGTATGTAGTTAGAGAATAAGTTGTTCGACGCTTCCGTGCCGCCTTCGAGGTTGATGGCTCCCTGGTTGTTGTGGCCACATTCGTGGGCCGAGCACCAGTCGTCGAGTTCGTAGCGGCTGACGTCGAACGAGTTGCGTATGCATTCTACTGAGTTGTAGCTTGTGCGGTAGGGCGTGGAGTTGGCGTAGCCGGCGTCAGAGGCAACGCCCTCGATGGCGAAGTTGGGGTTGTTGTAGTAGATGGGGAAGATGGCTTCGCCGCCCGTGAGGTAGTAGGGCGCTCCGGCGCGCTGCCCGGAGGCCACAGCCACGGTGTAGCCCATGAGGTCTTTCTGCCATACGGTGAGGCTGTCGAACCAGCTGATGCTCTTGTCTATGGTCTTGGGCCAAACGGCCTTGTAGGTCGATGTCTTGAAGTTGAACAGTGCATGCTCGCTCTTTACGGTGAAGCGCTCGTGGCTTGCAGCCTTGAGGATGGCTTGGTAGTCGGCGTCGCTGTGGCGGCTGACATCGTAGTATCCGTTGACGCTGCCACCCTCGATGTGAATCCGTATCGGCGGCCATTCCTCGAGAGTTTTAGTGCGAGCTTTCGTGTCGGCGGTGTAAACAACGTAGTAGAGGGCATCCGTGGTGCCGTCGATGATGTTGAGGCCTCGTTTCAGGCGTGTGCCCGTCTTGGCGTTGGTGATGAGGTCGTTGCCCACGCACCCGGCCAGATAGAGTGTGGCATCGGAGGGGATGTCGGAGTCAACAAACACATAGAGCGGCTCGAACCCTTTGGCGAAGATGCCGGTTGGGTTGCCCATGTATGAGCCTCCGGTGCTCTTCATGAGCGTGTTCCAATAGCTGGCATCGCTGTAGGCTTTGTAGGAGTGTATGCGGAAGTCTTTCTCGTATGGCGCCCAGCTCTCGTTCTTGAGCTTTACGGCTATGGTGGTCATGAATTCGGGCATGCCGGCTTCGGCAAATGCTGCGGTGAGGGCTTCGTCGCTCATAGCCTGATATTGTGGCTTCAGCTGTGTGGCAGCGGCGTCTTCAAAGAAAGTGTCGAGCAGGCTGTTTACCGCTTCGCTGGGGTCGGCCTCGCGGGGGTAGGTGTCTTCGAGCCCTCCCGTGATGGTGCCGTACTGTGGCCAGTCGGACGCCTTATAGTCTGTCAGAGCGTCGGTATAAACGATAATCTTAGGAGTGGATGAGAAGAGGTAGGCCGGCGTAGCGGGCGGCGACATTGGTTTTACGTAGGCCGTCTTGACTGCAGAGCTGTAGAAAACGCCTTGGTCAAGACGTGCCACGCGACTACCTATCACCACCGTTGCCAGCGCATTGCAGTAGGCGAAGGCGTCGCCTCCGAGTTGCGATACGGTGTTTGGAATCTCCACTCGTGTCAGTCCTGTCTTCGAGAAGGCGTTGGTCTTTATGGCGGTGATGGTCGTGGGCAGCGTGATGCTTCGGAGCCTTGAACATTCGTGGAACATATATTGTCCGATGACCTCGTCCTCGGTCGTATAGCTCTCGTAGTAGGCGCTGCCGCCTTTTACGATGTGGGCCTCTGCAATGTCGAGCGCAGTCACCTTGCCTGCCGTGATGAGTTCGCGCAGGTATTTGATGTCTGTGCCATTGATAGTGCCGTTGACCTTTAGTTCACGGTCTGTCGTCGGCAGCAGTGAAGCCAGCGTGCCGGCCGTCTCCACGGTCACTTCGCTTGCAGCCATGGCCGTGGTCGTAATGATGCATGCAAAGGCTATCATCCATAGCCTCTTCAGTGCGTTAAAGCTATTCTTTTTCATGTCTGGCGTTTTAAATGGTTAGTTTCTGTCGGCAAATTTCATAAAAACCATTGAAACAGACAAAGTTTTTTGCCAAAAAGTGCAATCCGCCCAGCGTTTTTTGTCGAAGGCCCATTAGCCTGCTAATCAGTTAATGCGTTAATCAGTTAATATGTTAATCAGTTAATATGTTAATGTGTTAACGCGTAAATATGGCGCAGTGACCGACTCCTGGCATGCGCACATCTCTTCCGGCGCGCCCTGGAAGATGAGACGGCCGCCAGCCTCACCTGCACCTGGGCCGAGTTCAATGACGTGGTCGGCAGCGCTGATGACGTCGGTGTTGTGCTCGATTACGAACACCGTGTTGCCCTCGTCGACAAGCTCGCGGAAGAGGCCGATGATGCGCTGTACGTCCTTCAGGTGAAGGCCGTCGGTGGGCTCATCTATGATGAATATCTTGCCACCTTCGCCGAGGTGCGAAGCCAACTTCATGCGCTGTAGCTCGCCGCCCGAGAGCGTCGAGAGGGCTTGGTTAAGGTGGAGGTAGCCAAGGCCCACGCGCATCAGCGGCCGTAGCTTCTGCTCTATTACCGTGCCGCGGAAGAAGTCGCTGGCCAGGCGCACGCTCAGGTCGAACACCTCGGCGATGGATAGAAGACCCTCTCCATGGTCGGTTCCGTCGGGGCACTTGATAGCTCCGCCTTTTATCTTATACTGCAGCGCCTCCTTGCTGAATCGTAGGCCGCCGCAAGCCTCGCAGGTTGTCTCGATATTGTCCATAAAGGCCATCTCAGAGATGATGACGCCCTTGCCGCCGCAGACAGGGCATGCGCCTTTGCCATTGAAGGTGAAGTAGGCCTCTTTCTGCTTGCTCTGACGGGCAAACATCTTGCGTATGTCCGAGGCTACGTCCATATAGGTGGCGGGCGTAGAGCGCAGGCTCACGCCGATGTCCTTCTGGCTAATATGCACAATCTCCTCCGGCTTGGGGTAAGCACGCCGAAAACATTCCATTAGCGAACTTTTGCCCGAGCCTGCCACGCCGCAGATGACCGTCAGACGATTCAGTGGCAACGTCAGGCTTACGTTGTTGAGGTTGTGGAGCGTGGCGTGGAGATAAAAGCCCCTCTCCATCTCCCCCCGTGGGGGGAAGGGCTGCATTTCCGCTTGTTCGCGGCCAGTGGAATTGGAGAAGGGCTTTGCTTCCGCTTGCTCGCTGCCAGTGGAATTGGGGAAGGGCTTAGCCTCCGCTTGCTCGCGGCCAGTAGTGGAGCTCTCCCCCCCACGGGGGGAGTTGGAGAGGGGCTTTTTTATTGCCTCGCCCGTAGCCGTGCCGCTCTCGAGCAGTTCCTCGTAAGAGCCTTGGAATACGATGTGCCCGCCATCGATGCCCGGGCCGGGCCCCATGTCCACGATGTGGTCGGCAATGCGTATCATCTCGCGGTGGTGCTCTACGAGCAAGACGGTGTTGCCTGCGTCGCGCAGGCGTCGCACGCTGTGCTTCATCAGTTCTATGTCGCGGTTGTGGAGGCCTACGCTGGGCTCGTCGAGGATATAGAGCACGTCGGCGAGCGACGAGTTGATGTACTTGGCAATCTTGCAGCGCTGCGCCTCGCCGCCCGAGAGGGTGCCTACGGCGCGGTCGAGGCTGAGGTAGCCCAGCCCGATGTCCTCGAGGGCCGTCAGGCGTGCGCCTATGGCTTGCTTGAGGTCGGCGGCCAGCGGGTCTGTGATGCTGCCAATCCATTGGCGCAGCCGCGTGATGCTCAGTGCCGAGGCTTCGGCAATATTGAGCGAACGGCCGTCGGGAGTGGCAATGCGGCACGAGCGAACGCGCTCGCACACTCGCGAGCCGCCGCAGTCGGGGCACGTGCCCATCGTGAGCATGGGGTTGAGCACGGCGGCGTGCAGCAGTCCCTCCTCGGAGTTGATGATGCTGCGGTACATGCGCGGGATCAGGCCCTCGTACTTGGCCGACTTAGGCCAGTTGGAGGGCGGATTCTTCAGGCGTATCTGCGGGCTGTTGAGGAAGAGGTCGAGCTCTTCGGGTGTGTAGTCCTTGATCTTCTTGTCGAGGTCGAAGAGGCCGCTGTGGGCATAGCGGATCCAGCGCCAGCCGCCGCGCCCGAAGGCTATGTAGTGGATGGTGTCCTCGTCGTTGAGGCTCTTGTTGAAGTCTACGAGTTTGTGGATGTCGAGCTCGCGGATCTCGCCCAGACCCGAGCAACGAGGGCAGCTGCCTTCGGGGTGGTTGAAGCTGAACGACTCGGCGTAGCCCACGAAAGGCTTGCCCACGCGCGAGAAGAGCAGGCGCAGCAGGGCGGCTGTGTCGGTGTAGGTGGCTACCGTCGAGCGCGAGTTCTGTGCCGGCTTCTTCTGGTCGATGACGATGGCTATGGGAAGGTTCTCGATGGCATCGACGTGTGGGCGGCCGTACTTGGGCAAGTACTGCTGCACGAAGGTGGGGAAGGTGTCGTTGAGCTCGCGGCGCGATTTGGCCGCGATGGTGTCCATCACCAGCGAGCTCTTGCCCGAGCCCGAGACGCCGGTGAACACCGTGATCTGGTGCTTGGGGATCTCCAGCGAGATGTCCTTCAGATTGTTCTCGCGCGCCCCGCGAATGACTATTGTATCGTGATTCATCAGCGTTTTTTTGCATTTACATCGGCAAAGGTACTGCTTTCTTCCCAAAAGGCAAAGTTTTCGGCCTAAAAGAGCATAATCAAGGCTTTGGCAGAATAAAATTCTGCCGCAATGGACGAAGCTTTCAGCCGCAATGGACGACGATTTCTGCCCAATTGGCATAGCCCTCTGCCTCAATAGGCAATGATCGTGGGGGCAATGGAATAAACTTCAAGGCGAAGAAGTAATCTACTATTCACGCAGTGATTTTTACAATTCACTCAGTGATTTGTAATAATCACTGAGTGAATTGTATTTTTTATCTTGGGCATCTTTAAGAATGTAAAGAGGTTTGTCGGACTATGAGACCCGTTGTCTCAAACTTACCAAACGTAAGTGCATAAAAAAGAGCAATGCCTCGCCCCATCGAGTGTTGAGGGGTGAGGCATTGCTCGTTTGGTGACTAAAGGCGCCTGGGCGCTGTAGCGGAGGCTGCTTGAACAGGCGCCGGAGTGGTAAAAGTTGTGCCGTAAGGGCTTAGCGTGTGAGAAAATCTACGGTGCGGTTGGGCGAGTAGAGCTCCCAGAGCGAGGCGACGGTCCAGCCGGGGGCGAAGATGTCGTTGTAGAAACCTTTGCCGTTGCGGCCGTAGTCCCATGTGGTGTGCTGCACGACCTCGGGGTTGAATCCGGGCACTCCGATGCCGCAGAGGCGCTCGGGCGTGGGCAGCAGCTGGTTGAGGCTCGACTCAATGACGTCGCAGACGCGTGCGAAGCGCTGCTCAGAAGTGACGGAGGAGAGCCAGCGTGCGATGTGTGCGAGCTCGAAGACGAAGACGTCGATGTGGTTGTTTTCCACGCTGACGTTACCCCATCCGCGGCTGTGGAAGCCGAGGTCGCCGAGCATCTGGCCATCGGCGAAGGGCACGTCCCAGAGGTAGTACCACGAGAGAGCGAAGTAGGTTGCTTTCTGGCAGAGGTCGATGTAGTGCTGTCGCTCGGCTTTCTTCGTGACCATGGTGAGGTAGTAGGTGGCGGTGACGGCGCTGATGGCCGCCTCCTTGTCCTCGCAGTTGGCGTCGAGGGTCGATGAGAAGTAGTCGGAGGGTGCGATGATGTTCTTCTCGAGGTAGTCGACGGTGCGCTTGGCGGCCTGGAGGTAGCGTTTGTCGCCAAAGTACTTGTAGCCCATGACGAGTGTGCTGGTGGCGCTGGGCGTGCTGCCTGCCGAGGCATCTACGTCGGAATGGTCGTCGAGGTACTTGCGCGGGAAGCTGCCGTCGGGCTTCTGGAGCTCGAGCATACGGTTGAGCAGCGTGCGTATCTTCTGCTCCCATGCCTTGTGACGTCGGCCGTGGAGCTTCTCGTAGCGGAGAAAATGGAGCACGGCGTAGACGCCTTCGCTCTGCTGACGGATGCTGTGGACTACGTCCTTGTCGGCTGGTATGGGCTCGTGGAAGCGTACCTCGTCCTTGAAGTAGCCGCCTTCGGTGAAGCCGTTTGCGAGGTAGCTGTCGAGGATGGCGCGGCCGGTAGCTACGATGTCCGATTGGCCTGTTTGCTCGCCATATTCAATGGCGTTGAAGCCGTTGAGGATGGTGCGGCCGCAGAAGCCGAGCTGAGCGGCGGGGTAGGGCTTGCAGTCGTCACAGCGGAGAGTGTGGCCTGAGTGATATTTGAGAGGATATTTGTCGATGTAGGCTTTGCGGAAGTAGTTGGCGAGCTGCGCCTTCATCTGCTCGGGGGTGTAGAGGGGCTTGATGGGTTCGGGGCGCAGTTCGTCGACGCAGAACTGCCAGGCTTGCGTGACGTGCTGGCCGAAGTCCTGTGCCTTTGTCTGACAGATAATCCAGCGGAGCGTCTTGCTCTCGCCTTTGTCGAGGCGTGCGAAGGCGCGGATGGAGGGCGTGAGTTGCAGCTTGCGGATATAGCGGCGGGGCGTCTCCTGGTAGGGATAGCCGAAGGCGAGGCTGGCGTGGCCGCTGCTGCCTTCGAATCCGAGGTAGCCTATGGATGATGGGCCGGAGAGGATGACGTCGCCCTCGATGTGTGTGGTCAGAGCCTCAGCAGGCTCGTCGAGGACGCGGAGGACGCTGACAGCCTGGTGTGATGCGGCGTCGAAGACACTTGTCATGGGCGATGAGAGGCGGTCTTCGCGGAAGGTCCAGTCGCGTGAGGTGTGGAACGATGGCGCTTCGCGCGGCGAGCGCAGGTTCTTGTGGTACCAGAAGCCGGGGAGGTAGAACTCGCACTGGTCGGTGACGAAGCCCGTGGGCAGCAGTGCACCGATGTTGTAGTAGGCGCGCTCGCGGGCGGTGATGGTGAGTGTAAGCACGTGGCGGCTGGCCTCGGCAGCAGTGAGCTCGCAGGTAATGTCGACGGGCAGCGTGCTGTCGGCCACGAGCTGTCGGCCTTGCTGGTGCAGGGCATAGGTGGCGGCGTCGTTGCCAGGTTGCTTGAGGCTGATGTGGAATTTCATGTCCCCGGCCTGAGCTGCGAAGGTGGTGAGCAGGCTTGCGAGGAGCAGTGAAAAGAATTGTGGCTGTTTCATCTCTGGATGTGGGGGGCTTTTGTTTGTTGTTGTCGGGGACTATTCGGGGGGATTCAGGCGGGGAAACCGCCTGACGCGGCCCTGTGTTTAGTTGATTTCTTCAATGTGGCCTTCGAGCAGCTCTACGGTGTTGAGCTGACATTCGGTGCCGCTGTAGCGCGAGTGGGTGTAGAGGAGCCAGATGGTGTTCTCGTCCTTTTGGAAGAGCGAGCCGTAGTAGGCGCCTTCGCCGCGGGGCAGGGTAGAGAAGGGGATGGTGCGGTAGCCGAAGTTGTGGCCCGTGTTGTCGCCTATGCAAATCTGCAGGCGGTTGGTCTGCCATACGTCGCCGTTCTGTCCGAGGTGGCCCATGACGACGATTTCGCCCGTCTGCAGCTGCAGGGCATAGGGCGCGCAGCCGCCGCGAATGTTGTCGCAGACCCAGCGGCGGTCGTCGCTCCGCTCATCCCAGTCGGCGCTGTCCCACTCGCCGTCGAGCGGTCGCCATGAGATGCTTGGGTTCTTGTCGCTGTTAATGCTTTCGTAGCTGAAGAGGATGCCTTTGTTGCCCTGGAGCACCACCTGCACGGGCATGCCGTCGCGCTTGCCGGGGTTGTAGCTTGCTCGGCGCTGCTGCGTCCACGTGAGTCCGTTGTCGGTGGAGCGTGCGCACACGATCTCCTGGAAGAGGTTGTTGCGCTGGTTGTCCCACCAATAGGCTTCGCTCGAGACGAGCAGCTCGAGCTCGCCGCCTGGCAGCTGCACGATCTGTGGCTCCCAGCAGCGGCCGCGCAGCACGGTGATGGGGTCGCTCCAAGTCTGGCCGCCGTCGCGGCTTATGATTACGAGCACCTGGCAGTTCTGGTTGGTCTCAGGATTGGCGTTGGTGCTGACGGTCAAGAGCACCCATCCGTTCTGGAGGCGAATGAGCTCGGGGTTGGTGATGCGGAACCAACCGTTGGCAAGCCACGTTTTGGTGCGGTCGAAGATCTTCTCGGGCGCCGACCATGTGCGGCCGTTGTCGGTTGAGCGGTGGAGGTAGATGTTCTGCCAGTGGTCGGCAGCGCCTGTGGAGCCGTCGCCGCCGTGGTAGGCGAGCAGCAGTGTGTCCTTGCTCACGCGTAGCATGCGGGGGTACTCAGCTTGGATGTTAGTGGGATTGAGTTGCAGGGCTGTGGTACGATGTTCCCAGCGAATGCGATGTCGCACGGGCAGGACAGTGTCATCTACGTCGTAGGTGCTGTAGTCGGTCATGGTGCGCACGGTCTTCTGGAGCACTTGCTCGTCGCCATCGATGTCGGCCGTCACACGTACGATGTAGTCTGTCGCGGGCTTGAGGCCGGTGATGTTATTTGATTTGTATTTGTGTGTGTTGGCGTCGTCGGTGAGGATGACGTACTTCTTCATTGAGGCTTCGTCGGTGCCGAGTTCGAAGGTCATGGTGGGTTTGGCGCCGGTGTAGCCTGGGATGTTGAATCGGGCCTGGATGCTACTCTTGGTGATAGCCCAATCCTCGGTGCTCCATTCGAGGCCGCTGAGAGTCTTGGTGAGCTTGCCGGGTCCGAAGATGAGTGAACCGTCGCGCGTCTTGATGTAGAAACGTATGCTGTACTGGCGGTTGGGCTGCAGGCCGGTGCAGGTGGCTTCGAAGTCGCCGGCGGGTAGCTCTGCGCCTATGGGCGTGCGCTCCATGCTGGCATAGGCGCGGTTGACGCCGCTGAAGTTGCGTGCGAAGCCGTACTCCACGACCTCGCTGGCGGGGATGTTGAGGCCAGTAATCTCGAATGTGGCCTCTGTGGAAAGAGCCTCGACGAGGTTGACGTTGAAATTGACGACGCGCAGTATGTGGGTCTCAACGAAAGGTTCGCAGGCTTCGTCGCCACGGACTACGACGCGCAGGAAGGTGTCGGCCGAAGGGGTGACCTCGAGCTCGTGAGCAGTGGCGCCTTCGATGTCGGTCCACGTCTGGCCCTGGTCCGTCGAGCGCTGCCATTGCACGGTGCCGTAGTTGTCGCTGTTCCAGGCGAGGCGCAGTGTGGTCTTCATTCCGGACTTGGCATAGTTGGTCACGGTGCGCTGGGCATAACCCACGGAGAGCAGCAACAGCGCTGCTGCAGTAGCAAGGAATCGTTTAGTCATAAGCTGTCGGGTGAGCGTTATGGTCGGTTAATGGTGATTTTGCGGACGTCAGAACGGCCGTCGCTGTATATGGAGCACTCGACGTAAACGCCTGCGGGCAGACCGAGGTCATGGGCCGCGGCGTGGGCGCCGGTGGGGGTGATGGTCTTGACGAGTTGTCCTTTCGTGTCGAAAAGACGAATCTGGCGCAGCTGTGCTGTGGCGGGAGCCTTCACGGCTGTGCCCGGGGCGACGGTGAACTGTGTGCTTACGTTGCAGTCGTGGCCGTCGGTCACGGCGAGGAAGTATGTGCCAGGGGCTGTGATGGCCAGTGTGGAGCTCTGGCCGAGCGCCTGTCCGGAGGCATTGGTCCAGGCGTAGCGGTAGCTGCCGTCGCCGCCCGTGACGACGAGGTCGCTGCCTAAGGTAATACCTTCAGGTGGCAGGTCGACGGTGACTGTCTCTGCCATCACCTGCAAGGGAGGGTATTGCTCCATCTGCACGGTGATAAGCGTCTGTGCGCAGAGCGGCAATGCCGCTCTGCCAGTCACAGACAATAATGTGATGAGAAGAATTCTTTTGAAATTCATTTGTTCGGTGGTTACTTGACGATTACTTTCTCGACGCTGCCATTGGTGCCCTTGACGATGTTCACGCCGCGCTGCACACCTGTGAGCTGGCGGCCATCGAGGCTGTAGACGGCCTGCTGAGCGCCATTGCCCTTCACAGCCTGAACAGCACTGCCGTCGCCGATGGTGAAGCGACCGCCCTGTGCGAAGGCTGAACCGCGCTGGGCTGCGTTGACGGTCTGAACGCCCCACTCGTAGGTGCCGTCGGGCAGGTTGAGCGTGAGGCTGGTGTTCTGGTAGGCGTTGCCCTCGCGGAGCACCTTGCGGATGCCGTCCTTGGCGCCTCCGACGAACGAAGTAACGCTGTTGTAGAACTTGCCAGTGGCTACGTTCTTGAGGTAGTATTCATAGGTAACGTTCTTCAGCGAGCTGGCAGCGGGAGTCCAGCTGAGGGTGACGGCATTGCCGTCGACCTCGGCAGCGGCAGCAGTAGGAGCGTCGGGGCGGGCAGCTACCTGCCAGGGGTTCTTCGTGAAGACCATCGAGCGGCCGCCGGGGAAGTCGGTGCCGTCCTGGAAGTACTGTCCGTCGCCGTGGAAGCCGGTGAAGGTGTAGTTGAGAGCGCCCTCAACGCCATAGTCGAGGAAGAAGATGCCCTGCTCCGAAGCGCCGGGGATGCGCTGGTAGCTGGTGAGGCCTGCTGCGCTGCCGGGGAGGAACCAACCGGACTGCGTGTTGCCTGTGCCGTCGAGCATCTGCTCGGTCCAGCCGAGATAGAAGAGATCTACATAGCCGTCGGCATTGTAGTCGATGGCGCGTACGCCTACATTATTCTCGTTGAGCGGACGGATGTCCTTGCCGCGAGCTACGAAGGAGGTGAGGTCGGTGAAGGTGATGTCCTTGTCGGCACCGCTGATCTTGCCGGTGAGGATCTGGGGATAGTAGCCCCACTCGCCGTTGCTGGGTGCATCGCCCGGGGCTTCGCCGCAGACGAAAATGTCGGGGGTGCCGTCGCAGTTGAAGTCAGCCACGGCAACGTTGCCACGTCCGAACTGATATGACACGCTCGTACCGAGCTCGAGGTCGTAGAAGGCTACGGAGCCGTCGTCCTGAGCACCCATGTTAATCATGGTCATGAACGTGCGGGGCACATTGCGGCCGGTCTTCGTGA
Source organism: Bacteroidaceae bacterium (assembly GCA_017429945.1). Lineage (GTDB taxonomy): Bacteria > Bacteroidota > Bacteroidia > Bacteroidales > Bacteroidaceae > Physcousia. The sequence goes on along the minus strand of JAFRNY010000029.1, from coordinate 7,149 downwards.
AGGCGCGCTCGCCGTTGTCGATATTACCGAGGAAGGTGAAGTCGGCATAGCCGTCGTTGTTGAAGTCGTAAGCCTTGATGGTGCAGAGAGCCATCTCGAAGTCTACCTCGCCGTCGCCGATGACGCCCAGGTCGAGACCGTTTTTAAAGGTGCCGTCGCCCTGATTGAGCAGCACGCCGCAGTTGGCCTGGCGCACGCCGCCCACGCCGCTCCAACCGATGGAGACGATGTCGGGCAGACCATCGGCATTGAAGTCGGCAACATCAACGGAACGGGGATACCAATCCACTTGATTGCCTTCCTTGTCGAACACCTGGTAGCGTGAGTCGAGCTGGAGGTTGCCGTTGCCGTCGTTGAGATATACGCCCGTGAAGTCATAAGCCTCGCCTGCGATGAAGACGTCCACGTTGCCGTCGCCATTGAAGTCGGCGGGAATGACGGTGCCGCGGATGCCGAAGAGCTTCTCGGCCGATGTGCCGAATTCCTTGGGTGTGTAGGCCGAGCCGTTCCACTGGAAGAGCCAAGCCTTGCGGTCTACTTCGTACTCGTTGCCGTCGGCATCAACGAGAATGGTGCGGCCGGCAACATCCGAGTTGGGCTGTCCTGAGAGGAGGAGCTCCTTCAGACCGTCGTTGTTGAGGTCAATCTCAACGCCGGCAGCGTAGTCGTTTGCCAGCGTTTGGTCGACGGAGCTGATGGTGATCTGCTGAGCGCTGGCAGCTAATGTCATGCCTGCGGCACAGATGAGGGTAAAATACTTTTTCATAGTGTTGTTGGGTTTGTGTGAACAATGTGGAGAGGAGGAGTCTTGCAGCGCCTCCTCTCCTGTTAATTAAATGTTTTCGATTGATTAGTAGAACCGGGGCTCGGCCCAACCTTTATTGGCTGTTACGCTTTGGGCGAACCAGCCGTCCTCGCCCAGCTCGACGGGTGTCACGAGCATGGGCCTGCGGGCGTAGCCGCTGGCCATATTTGCCTTACCGTGCTCGGTGGCATTGTAGGCCACGAATACGTGCGTCTGCTCCGAGTTGAGGAAAGCGCGCATGGGGTTGCAGGGGTCAACCATCTCGTTGCCGCTACTGATGAGCAGTTCGCCACGGCTGCCGTCGTTGAGGCTATGGCCGCTCTTGTCGAGGTAAGGGCCTGTGACGGCTTCAGCACGAGCATAGCGGATTTCAGTGTTGCCATTGTCAGACGCGGCGGTGAAGAGCAGATACATCTCGCTGGCGCTCTTGCGCAGCACGCAGACATCGTCGATGCCTGTGCCGGCAATCTTCGTGGCGGTGCCGTTGAGGCTGGCGCCGCGTGTGCGGTTGAGCGTCAGGCGCTGGAGATAAACGCCATCGTCGGCGGTGTAGCAGAGGTAGTAGGCCGTCGAGACAACGAAGAAGAATGGGTTGCGGATGGTGGTGGAATTGACGTCGGCAGCGGTGAGCAGTTCGCCGCGGTCGGTGTAGGGACCTTGTGCCGTTGAGGCAGAGGCGGCGCCAATGGCCTCGGTGCCCTCGAGGGTGTAGAACAGCCAGTATGTTGCTCCGGTGACGGCGCGAGCGTAGTCGGCGCTGAGCGAGTTCACGCGTCCTTCAGCCCAAAGGGGTTGACCCTCGGCTGTGAAGCCGTCGTTGGCCCGGCTCCAGGTCATGAGGTTGTTGCTGGTGAGTGCAGGGCAGATGTTGTCGAGGCCCGGTGTCCATTGTGTTGTGGCAGAAAGTGCTACGTACATGCTGGCGCCCTTGACCACTGTGCCGGCGTCGAGCGACGGTTCCCAAACGGGATTGCGGAAGCCCTTGTTCTCGGGGTTGGTGCTGCCTTCCCAGATGACGGAGTCGATGCCGTCGCCGCCCATATCGGTGCAGCTGCTCGTTGTGAGGCTTGCCGTAGCGAGCAAGCCCATCGTGAGTGCAGCAGCTGTTATGCTGATAATCTTTTTCATACTTAGTATTCAGTTATGAATTATGAATTACGGATGATGATTGGTGCGTGGAATTAGTAGCCTTCGTTCTGAGTGAGGCCCGGCCAGAGGTTGATCTCGTGGTTGGGAATAATCCACAGGTGGTTCTGCCCGACTTTATAGTTGAGGAAGTCGGCATCGCGCTCGGCTATCTCGTTGACCTTGCCTTGCTCGTGGAGGTCGCCCCAGCGGTCGAGGTCGAACCATCGTGTGCACTCTCCGCAGAGCTCTACGAGGCGCTCATGCTTGATCTGCTGGAGCAGTGCGTCGTAGCTCTGGAAAGCGCTGGCGCTGAGGTCGGCCATATTGACGCGGCGTCGCACTTTGTTGATGTACTCCACGGCCGTGGCACGGTCGCCGTCGAGCTCGTTGAGCACCTCGGCGTACATCAGATAGACGTCGGCCAGGCGCAGCACGCGCAGGTTGGCGCCGCTGGAGTAGTCCTCGGTCTTGTTGTCGGTCTCTACGCTGGTGTACTTCTTCCAGTAGCAGGCGTGGGGAAAATCCATGCCGGCGAAGCCTTCTGTGGCGCACCATTCGGGCCACGTCTTGCCGTAGTAGTTGGCCGTTGCTGTCTGGGGTTCGGCGGGGTCGTAGTAGAAGAGAGTGTGGAACTTGCGCATATCTACGTTGCCGTCCTTGTCGCGCTCCTTAGAGAACTCTTCGAGGAGCCAGTCGCGCGAGCTGCCGTCGTTCCAGGCGCCTGAGCCGTCGCTGAGGTAGAGGCCGAGGAACTTGGGGCGCTGGTTGCCCACTTCCTTGCCGTTGATGAGTCCGTCCTTGAAGTTGACCTCAAAGAGGCTCTCGGAGTTGTTCTCGTTGGCTTCGGTGAAGTTATCCATCCAATTGGGTACGAGCGAGTAGATACCCAGACCGAAGATGTCTTCGATATTTTTCTTGGCGGCCTGCCAGTAGGCTCGAGCCTCTTCGGGGTTCTGGTTGGCGGCGTCCCAGGGGCGGTGACACTTCATGCCTGCCAGCTGCATGTTCATTCGGGCCATCATGCCAAGGGCTCCGCCTTTCGTCACGCGTCCTTTCTCGGCCGAGGGCCACGACGTGGGCAGCAGTTCGCTTGCGCGGGTGAAGTCCTCAAGCGCCTGCTTGTAAAGGTCTTCCTGCGTGCCGATGGGGCCGTTCTGCGTGGAGCTGGTCTGCACCGGTCCCTTGCCATAGACGCCTGCGATGGCCCAGAATGCTACGCCGCGGATGAAGTAGCCCTGACCGAGGATGTGGTTGGCTTCCTCCTCGGAAAACAGCTGGTAGCCCTTCGCGTTCATATTGTCGATGACCTGGTTGACGTAGTAGAGGCTGTTGTACATTGCCTGCCATGGCAGGTTGAGGCCTTCGTTGCTCTCGTAGTTGTAGGCCGAGATTACGAAGTTGGCGTCGGCCTGGAACTCGGGATTGGGGCTCTCGCTCCAGCCCTCGTCGCCGCGCAGGATCATCAGCACTTGGAACCAACGGCTGAAGTAGCCGGGGCGTCGCCATGTGGAGTAAGCGGCCGAGAGGCCTTGGTCGAACTGTTCGCTGGTCTCCCAGAACGTGTCAGCTGTCTCGGCAAAGGGGTTGGTGAGGCCCAACCAATCGTCGCTGCAGGCGGTGAGACCAGCGCTCATGGCGACGACAATTATTATTCTTGCAAAAAAGTTTTTCATTGCTTCAAAGAGTTTTGGGAGTTAACGTTAGAATTCCACTTGCAGACCGAAGTTCACCTGTCGCAGCGAGGGGTACTGCCCCCAGTCTACGCCTTGGTAGTAGACGTCGTTGCAGATGATGTCGGGGTCGTAGCCCTTGTAGGCGGTGATTGTGAGGAGGTTCGTTCCGCTTACGTACGCGCGTACCTTATTTATATATGCTTTCTTCGTCAGGTGCTGTGGCAGGGTGTAGCCCAGCTGTATGTTCTTCAGGCGGAAGTAGCTGCCATTCTCGAGGAAGCGGTCGCTGGCCTTGTTGTTGTCGGTGGAGTTAGCGTACATGCGGGGATATTCATCGCTGGGGTTGTCCCATGTCCAGGGCAGCACGTCGGCGGGTATGTTGTCGACGTTGAAGTTGAGCGTGTTCTTGCGCACCTCGTTGAGGATCTTGTTGCCGAAGCGTCCGGCCCAGAACATGTTGAAGTCGAAGCCTTTCCAGGCCATGCTGACGTTGAGGCCGAGCTCGAACTTGGGCATGGGGCTGCCACACCAGTCGCGGTCGTTGTCGTCGATCTGTCCGTCGCCGTTTACGTCGATGTACTTGACATCGCCCGGCTGGGCATTGGGCTGGATTACGCGTGGCTGACCATCGACCATGGTGGTGTACTCCATGATTTCGTCCATCGACTGGAATATGCCGTCGGCCTTGAGGAGGTAGAAGTCAGAGATGGAACGTCCTACCTCAGTGCGTGTGTATCCGTTCTGCACGTAGGCGTCGCCCATTCGTAGCACCTCGTTGCGCACGGTTGAGACGTTTGCGCTGACGTTGTAGCTGAAGTCGCCGCGCTTGTCGCGCCAGCCCACTTGCAGCTCGATACCCTTGTTGCGCATCTCGCCGTAGTTAGTCCAGAGGGTGCTGATGCCCGTGCCCCATGCCTGCGGCACGTTTAGCAGGAGGTCGGTTGACTTGGCATTGAACCACTCGAACGTACCGAAGAGACGGTTGCGGAGCAGGCCGAAGTCAATACCGATGTTAGTAGTTGTCTTCGTCTCCCAACCGAGGTCTACGTTGACCTTCGACGATTGTGTGGCGCCATAGTGAACGTTCTCGTTGCCTGAAGGTCCGAAGACGGCGAAGTATCCTTCGTAGGGACCGCTGTGGTCGATGGTTGGGATGTAGCTGTAGTTGCCTAGCGACTGCATATCACCGACCTTACCCCAGCTGCCGCGAATCTTAAGGTTGTCGACGACGTCGCGCAGGGGCTCGAAGAAGGCCTCTTCGCTGATGCGCCATCCGAGCGAGAAGCTTGGGAAGTAGCCTCGGCGGTTCTCGGGGCCGAACTTCGAGCTGCCGTCAGAACGGAAGTTTACCTGAGCCAGATAGCGGCCGGCGTAGTTGTAGTCGAGACGTCCGATGTACGATGTCTGGCGGCGGCGCTCGGGCTTACCGGCCATATTGTTCTGCTCGCCGACGAGACTTATCTCGTAGAGCCCAGGCACCTGCTGGTTGTAGCCCTGCGCCTCGAGCCAGTGCCAGTTGACTTCCTCTACGGTGTGACCTACGAGGGCCGTCAGGTTGTGCTCGCCGAATGAGCGCTGGAATGTCAGCGTGTTGTCCATGATTACGGTGGCGCGCTGGTCGCGGTTGTCGGTCACGATGTCGTCGTAGCGCTGTTCGCCCGACCCCATGCGCATGGTGTAGGCTTTGTAGATATACTTGTGGCGTCCCCACCAGGCGTCTACGCCCACATTAAATTTATATGTGAGGTTCCATGGCAGCGAGAGTTCGGCGAAGAAGTTGCCGATTACGCGGTCGTTGACGCCGCGGTTGTCCTCGCGACGCTGGTTGGCGACGGGGTTGCTGGTGTAAGTGGGGAACTGCTGGCTGCCGTATCCGAAGCCCGGGTCGCCCTTATGCTTGGCGGGTTCGTCGGGGTCGTAAACGGGGATTACCGTGGGCATGGTGATGGCTCCCATGAACGACCCGCCTATTGTCTCTCGTGTCTTGGTGTGTTGGAAGGTCAGGTTTTCGCCTATCTTCAGTATGCCGTAGGTGGCATCGGTGTTCACGCGCACGGTGAAGCGGTCGTACTGAGGACTCTCGAGCACGCCCGTCTGGTTCATGTAGCCAGCGCCGATGGCCATGTTCACGTTGTCGGAGCCCTGGCGGTACATCAGGTTGTAGTCCTGTGTGAAGCCGCGCTGGTAGGTGGCTTTCTGCCAGTCGGTGTTGGGGATATACTGGCCAATCTTCTCTGCCGCCCATTCAGCAGCGGGCCATTCGGTGTTGGCGTTGATGTAGGCCTGCTCGTTGTAGTGCATGAAGTCTGTAGTGCTCATCATGTCCAGCTTTTTGGGCATGTCTGAGACGCTCCATGTTCCGGTGACCTCGAGCGACGGCTTGCCGCTCTGGCCTTTCTTCGTGGTGATGAGTATTACGCCGTTAGCGCCTCGTGCACCGTAGATGGCAGCTGCCGATGCGTCCTTGAGCACCTGCATCGTCTCAATCTCGTTGGGGTTGAGGTGGTTGACGTCGTTCACGATCATGCCGTCGAGCACGTAGAGGGGCCCTACGGTGTTGAATGATCCGACGCCACGGATTTGTACGCGGCTCATGGTGCCCGGTTCGCTGGTGGTGTTTACGCTGATGCCCGGCACCTGTCCTTGTAGCATCTCATAAATATTTGTGGCGCCCGTCTTGCGTGCCTCGTCCACGTCAACTACGGCTACTGCGCCTGTGAGGTCGGCTTTCTTCTGTGTGCCGTAACCGAACCTTATCGTTGCTGTCGAGCTTTACGTTGAGGCGCATCCCTGCGGGCACGGTGAGCGTCTTGCTCTGGTAGCCCACGTAGGAGAACACCAGCTGATCTTTGGCGGCTGCTTTGATGGAGTAGTTGCCGTCCATGTCGGTCACTGCTGCGTTAGTGCCGTCGAGGGTTCGCACGTTGGCGCCGGGAAGTGTCTCGCCCGTCTCGGAGTCGGTCACCGTGCCTGTCACCGTCTGTGCCGCAAGTGCCGAAGGCAGGCACAGCGCGAGCGACAAAAGCAGTCTCGATAGAAGTTTTTGTTTCATGACTCGTTGTTTTGAGATTAGTAGTTATGATTGTTTTTTGTCAATCGTGAAGGGGTAAATAATGGGTTTGCTTTCGCTGGAAAAAGGCATTTTAGGCGTGATTGCGGGTGCAAAATTAGCGCACACGTGCATTTGCATAAGGTAATTTTGTTTTGTATTCGGGTAATTATGTGCAATTGCGAGTGTTTTGCCCTGTTTTTGTTCTAGCAGCGGACAGGCAGTGGCCTCGTGGCAGAAAGCATAATTGACCTACTGTATTTGGGTGCTTGTTGGTTCGCTCTCGCCGTCTCATTTGTTAGCCATCGCTGATGCGTCCGGTCAAAAACGCCAATACGTCCGGTTGAAAGCGCCAACACGTCCGGTCAAAAACGCCAATACGTCCGGTTGAAAGCACCAACACGTCCGGTCAAAAACGCAAACACGTCCGGTCGTATAAGCACTTACGACCGAACGTGTTTGTCCCCTCTTTCTTATTTTCTTATTCTCTTATT
>JAFRNY010000028.1 GCA_017429945.1 Bacteroidaceae bacterium | reverse complement strand
TCACTTTTCACTTTTCACTTTTCATTCTATTGCACTACCACCTTTCGTCCGTTGTGGATATATATTCCACGTGAAGGCATGCCTTCGAGGCGGCGACCGCCGAGGTCGTACCAGGCATCGTCGTCGGCGTCGTCATCAATCTGGCGAATGTCTACGGTGTCATCCTGGAGGTCTATTCCGAAGTTGCCACTACTACCGCGTGAAACCAGGTAGGCACGGAAGGCTGGGATGGAGTCGTCCTTGTTGCCGCTCTTGACGGGATGCCAGATATTGTCTGACTGCAGAACTAAGGCTCCAAGACTTGAGGCTTCTGCGTTGCTTATCGAAGCGAGTGTGCCGCGCATGACTACACCATCGCCATCTACCTGGTCGCCTTCGCTGATTAAGGATGACGGTATCGTCTGTGCCATATCGGTGGCAAGCGTCACGGGCTTGCTGCCGATAGTTAAGAGGTAGGGCTGGAAGGCTTCGAGCTGTCCTGTCACCTGTGTGTAGACAAGCGTGTTCTCTTTGCGTCCGGTGAGCTTGTAGGCCTTTGCTCCTGCGGGTACAGACATGTTGTAAGGCAGGCAAATAGTATACGTCACACTACTGTTTTCCAGCTTGCGCGTGTTATCAATGTGCTTAGCGTCGAAGGCGTAGGGAACGCAGTAGTCCTTACCGTCTACGAGGCGGAAGGTCTCAGCCTCGAGGTTGGCTCCGTTATTGACGATAATGTTTACGCCGTGAGCCTCACCGTAGTTACGTGGCAAGTAGACGAGCGTCTGCAGCGAGTCGATGCCGAGTGGTGTCAAACCGCGTGATTTAATGTCGTCGACAATCGTTGGATTGTTACACATAAGCATATCGACGTAGCGCAGCTCGGGTGACTTGGCGAAGGAGCCGTCCTGGATGTCCTGAAGTGTGTAAGGTAGCGCAATCTTCTCGAGCTTCGTGAGCTTCTGCATATCTGCAGCGCGGAGCGCGTTGACAGCAGTGTAGCCAAGGGCGGTGAGGTCCTTAACGTTGGTGTGGTGGTCGAACCATCTGTCGACGCTGCGGACCTGATTCAGGTCGTCGAAGGTGGCAGCAGCATGTGCGCCAAAGGCTGCGAATGACTCGTCGTCCTCGAAGGCGCCCTTCGAGATATTGTTGGTGCGCTGCCAGGACGAGCCTGTGTATGCCTCGTCGGCGAGATACTCATCGTAGAGGCTGGGCCGCACGTAGAAGGCCTATCATGAGAAATAGTATTGGGAGTATGTATGTGGTTACGTTCCTTTTCATTTTTCTATTGACGGTAAATAGGATTAGTGCTGCAAAGCTACATATTTAATTATTTAGGCCGCCGTTTGAGTGCAATCTTTTTTTAATATTTAACCTAACTGTACATCCCGGGGCTGCAGTATTATCCGTATTGTACATTTTCAGCTTAGTCACCCTGCCTCATCCTATATTCCACGGGTGTCTGGCCCGTGAGCCGCTTGAAGTACTTGCAGAAGAACGAGGGGTTGGGGAAGTGGAGGTCGTCGGCAATCTGCGCGATGGTTTTGTCGCTATGGCGCAGCTCTACTTCAATGCGCGTGACTATGGCGCGGTCGATCCACTCTTTGGCTGTGACGCCGCTGGCCTGCCGTATGACGGTGCCGAGATATCTCTCGGTGAGGCACATCTTTCGTGCGTAGAACGCCATCTGGTGCTCCGTTGCGGCGTGGCGATTGACGAGGTAGATGAAGCGGTCGAAGGTGGTCTGCTCGCGTGAGAGCGTAGCGGATAGCAACTGTGTCTGCTGGCGATAGAGGCTGTCGTAGTGCTGCATGAGGGCCGCAACGAGGCTGGCCACCGCCAGGCGGTTGTAGTCGCGCAGGTGGACTATGCGCCACAGTGCGTCGATGATGGCACGAGCCGCCTCGATGTCGGAGTCTGACGGCCGCAGTTGGAAATCGCGCTCCTGACCGTTGAAGGCCGATGGCAGCCCTCCGGCAGCAAAGGGCATGGAGAATTCGGGCGAGAGGCCAACGCCTACGACGGCAAGGTCGTCGGAGACGGCCCGTGGGCTTATGATCGTGCCGGGGCCAATGAATACGAGCATTCCTGCCGTAATCTGTTTCTCTACAAGATTGATGTTCGCTCTGAGTTGCCCCTTGACGACGATGCCGAGGCGGTGGTCGTTGATCACAAAGGGCGGGCGCTGCTGCATGATGAGGCTGAAGATAGCGTGGTCGCCTTGCACCATGGCAAGTTCGTTGTTCACAAAGATATGCCGTCGTGACTCCGGCGTGAGCGAGGTGAAGAGTTGTCGCATCCGTGTGATGCTCATCAGCGACGGTTTCTTCTTTTCCATAAGACGTGCCTGTTTGATTAGTAAATCTGCTGCAAAGATAGCGATTTTCTTGTTATAACTCTCTTTTTGTGGGGCAAAACGAACAAAAAGATCATATCTCATGTCGGCAAGATAATGCCCGTGTGCTGAAAAGTCTGTTCCTTTGCAGCGGAAAAAGTTAATAGAACAAAACAGTTATAAGCCTATGAGACGTTTTTTTGTTTTGGCTCTGCTGGCGAGTAGCGTCGTAGCGGGCCAGTCACAGACGCTGTCGGACTGCCAGGCTGCCGCCGAGCGCAACTATCCTCTCATCAAGCAGTATGCCTTGATAGCCCGTACTACCGAGCTCACGGTTGACAACATCGCCAAGGGCTGGCTGCCGCAGGTGTCGGCACAGGCGCAGGCCACCCTCCAGAGCGACGTCACTTCGTGGCCCGACCAGCTGCGGAGCGTGTACCAACAGATGGGTCTTGACATGAAGGGTCTGAAGAAAGACCAGTACAGAGTGGGCATCGATGTGCAGCAGATGGTCTATGATGGCGGAGCCATCAGCAGCCAGAAAGCCATAGCGCGCGAGCAAGGACGCGTGCAAGAGGCCCAGACGGAGGTTACGCTCTATCAGGTGCGCCAGCGCGTCAACGATCTCTACTTCGGCGTGCTACTGCTCGATGAGCAACTTAAACTGAACGAGAACCTGCAGTCGGTGCTTGCCGCCAATGAGCAGAAACTGGCCTCGATGTACAAGCGCGGCACGGCCTCAGAGAGCGACTACAGCAACGTCCGGGCCGAACGCCTGAGCGTGGCGCAGCAGGCTGCCGACCTGCAGTCGCAGCAGCGTTCGCTGCAGCAGGTGCTGAGCGCCTTCTGCGGCATCGAAGTCAAAGAGCTGACGAAGCCGGAAGGGCCAGCTGAAGCCGACGCTGCTATGGCCATAGCCCCCGCCGCGCTGCGCCCCGAGATGAAGGCCTTCGACGCTCAGCTACGCCTGACGGAGGCTCGCGATCGAGCTCTCGACGCCCAGCTCAAGCCGCGCCTCTCGCTCTTCGCTACAGGCTTCTATGGTTATCCGGGATATAATATGTTTGAGGATATGATGAACCGGAAATGGTCGCTCAACGGTATGGTCGGTGCTCGCCTGTCGTGGAACATTGGGGCACTCTACACCCGCAAGAACGACAAAGCCCGCCTCCAGACAGAGCGCTCGCTGAACGATGCCCGCCGCGAGGAATTTCTCTTCAACAACAAGCTGCAGCAGCTGCAGCAGAGCGAGGACATTCAGCGCTATCGTACGCTCATGGCCACCGATGCCGAGATCCTTAAGCTGCGCTCAGCTGTGCGCAAGGCGGCGGAGTCGAAGCTGGCCCATGGCATCATCGACGTTAATGACTTGTTGCGGGAGATAAACAGCGAGACGGTTGCCCGCGTGCAGCAGTCGGTCCATGAGATTCAGTGGCTGAAGGCCGTCAGTGACTTGGAATATACAACTAACGCAAACAAATAAAAACTCTTATATACAATGACTACATTAATTAATTATGTACAACGAAAGCCGGGCTACGGTTTGATAGTAAAGGGCCTAAGTCTGGTGCTGCTTCTCGTTTTGGTTGTCTCCTGCAGCAAGGAAGAGAAAGACTATGATGCTACAGGCACATTTGAAGCCACGGAGACTGTGGTGTCGGCCGAACAGACCGGTGCGCTGCTTACGTTCAGTATCGACGAGGGCGATGCCATAGAGGCTGGCACCGAGGTCGGACTTATTGATACCACCCAACTGTGGCTGAAGATTGAACAGGCGCGCGCCACCAAGGCCGTTTACCAAAGCCAACGCCCCGACCTTGAGAAGCAGATTGCTGCCACGCGCCAACAGCTGGCCAAAGCCCGGCAGGAGCAGCGCCGCTATCAGGAATTGGTGAACGATGGCGCAGCCCCAAGCAAGATGCTCGACGACGCCAAGAGTCAGGTGCAGGTGTTGCAACGACAGCTCGATGCGCAGATCTCTACGCTCAACACGCAGCTTTCGACCATCAGCTCGCAGCTCTCGACAGTCGATGTGCAGGTGAGCCAGTTGCAGGACCAGCTCCGGAAATGTCACGTCAAGGCTCCGCAGAGCGGCACGGTTCTCGAGAAATACGCTGAGCTGGGCGAGTTTGTGTCCGTAGGTAAGCCTCTGTTCAAGATTGGCGACACGGAGAATATGTTTCTGCGCGCTTATGTCACGTCGGCGCAGTTGCAGAAAGTGAAGCTGGGGCAGGGCGTGACGGTGTTTGCCGACTATGGCGATGGACAGCGCAAGGAGTATTCTGGCACTGTGGCATGGATTTCTTCGCGTTCGGAGTTCACGCCTAAGACTATTCTCACCGATGACGAACGGGCCGATCAAGTCTATGCTGTTAAGGTGCGCATAAAGAACGACGGGTATGTGAAGATTGGGATGTACGGACAATTGAAGATTGAAGATTGAATCACTTTTCATTATTCACTTTTCCCTTTTCATTATTCACTTTTCATTACGGCCCAGGCCGTTTAATGCGACATGAATGCAATAGAAGTAAATCATATTTCCAAGAGCTACGGCAAGCGTGTGAAGGCTCTGACGGATGTGTCGTTCACTGTAGGCAAGGGCGAGGTGTTTGGTATCATCGGCCCCGACGGCGCGGGCAAGACCTCGCTCTTCCGCATCCTCTGCACATTGCTTCTGCCCGACAGCGGCACGGCGCTGGTCGATGGCTTCGATGTCGTCGGTCAGATGCGTGAGATACGTCGGCGAGTGGGGTATATGCCAGGTCGCTTTTCGCTCTATCAGGACCTGACGGTGGCAGAGAACCTCCAGTTCTTTGCCACGCTCTTCGGCACGACCGTCGATGAGGGCTACGAGAGTATCAAAGCAATCTACTCGCAGATAGAACGTTTCAGCGACCGTAAGGCCGGCGCGCTGTCGGGGGGCATGAAGCAGAAGCTGGCGCTCTCCTGCGCACTGGTGCACAGTCCCAGCGTGCTCTTCCTCGATGAGCCCACCACGGGCGTCGATCCCGTCAGCCGTAAGGAGCTGTGGGAGATGCTGCTTTCGCTGAAAGAACGTGGTATCACTATTGTGGCCTCGACGCCCTACCTCGATGAGGTGCGCTGCTGCGACCGCGTGGCATTCCTCAGCGAGGGCGTAGTGAAAGGAATAGGTAAGCCCGATGAGATACTGGAGCAGTTTAAGGATGTTTTCAATCCCGCCGGGATAGACAAAGTCGCCGAGTCAGAGCCTTCAGCTAACGACTCCGAATCCGACAACGTAATCGAAGTGTCGCACTTGGTGAAGGCTTTCGGAACGTTCCGTGCCGTAGACGATATATCTTTCACCGTGAAGCGGGGCGAGATCTTCGGCTTCCTCGGTGCTAACGGCGCGGGCAAGACGACGGCCATGCATATGCTGACAGGCTTGAATCAGCCCACGAGCGGCACGGGGCGCGTCTGCGGTTTCGACATACGCACGGAGTATGAGCAGATAAAGCGCCATATAGGTTATATGTCGCAACGCTTCTCGCTCTACGAGGACCTCACGGTGGCCGAAAACATACGTCTCTTCGCAGGCATCTATGGCATGAAAGATGCGGAGATACGCACTAAGACCGAAAGGCTGTTACAGCGCCTTGACTTTGCCACGCACGCTGACGACCTTGTGGCATCGCTGCCGCTGGGCTGGAAACAGAAGCTGGCCTTCTCGGTGAGCATCTTCCATGAGCCGGGCGTGGTGTTCCTCGACGAACCTACAGGAGGCGTTGACCCTGCCACGCGACGCCAATTCTGGGAACTCATCTACGATGCTGCCCAAAGAGGCATCACCGTCTTCGTGACCACACACTACATGGATGAGGCCGAATACTGCGACCGCATCTCAATAATGGTTGACGGCAAGATCAGCGCCCTTGGCACCCCGAGTGAGCTGAAGCGCAGATACGACCAACCCGACATGGACCACGTGTTCACATATCTGGCCCGGCAGGCCACCCGTTCAAGCGATTAAAACAAATGAAACAGTTCTTCTCTTTTGTCATAAAAGAAGCCCGGCACATTCTGCGCGACCGGCGCACGATGCTCATACTTTTCGGTATGCCCATAATGCTGATGCTGCTTTTCGGCTTCGCCATAACCACCGATGTGAAGAACGTCCGCACGGTGGTGGTGACCTCGCAGATGAATGCCCGCACGCAGGCTGCCGTGGAGCGCCTGGCTCAGTCGGAGTATTTCACCATCGTTGCAACTGCGGCAACCTCACGCGAGGCAGAGCTTCTCATACGCAGTCAGAAAGCCGATATGAGTATTGCCGCGACTGCCGGTGTTAAAGGCGGCGGCCCGCGGTGGCAGATTATGGTCGATGGCAGCGATCCCAATATGGCGCAGCAGTGGGCCACCTATGCCCAGGCCATCCTGGCACAGCCCGTCGCTAGTGAGGCGGTCTCTTCTCCTTCGTCGCCACTATCGGGGGGCGTGCTGGTGAAGCTCCTCTACAATCCGCAGATGCGTTCGGCCTACAACTTTGTGCCGGCCATCATGGGCATGCTCTTGATGCTCGTCTGCGCTATGATGACATCAATCTCCATCGTCCGCGAGAAAGAGCGCGGCACTATGGAGGTGCTGCTCGTGTCGCCGGCACGCCCGCTGATGGTCGTCGTGGCCAAGGCCGTGCCTTATTTGATGCTGGCTTTCGGGATTCTGGTTGTCATACTGCTCATGGCTCGTTATGTGCTGGCCGTGCCGCTGGCCGGCTCGCTGGTGTGGATCGTGGGCGTCAGTTTGATTTATATTCTGCTGGCCTTGGCCTTGGGGTTGCTAATCTCCAGTGTGGCGCAGACACAGCTCGTGGCCCTGCTGATGTCGGCCATGGTGTTGCTGCTGCCAGTTGTGATGCTTTCAGGTATGCTTTTCCCTGTTGAGTCGATGCCTACTGTGCTGCAGTGGGTGTCGGCCCTGATGCCTCCCCGCTATTACATCAGTGCCATGCGTAAACTTATGATTATGGGCACTGGGCTGCGTGAGGTAGCCACCGAGGTTGCCGTGCTCACCTCGATGACTGTATTCTTCCTCACTGTGGCCCTGGTGAAGTTCAAGACGCGGTTGGAATAAAAGTGAGGTACACTCTGTAACGATTAGATGACAGAAAACTATGACACTGAAATATCTCATACAAAAAGAGTTCCTGCAGATTCGCCGCAATGCCTTCCTGCCGCGGCTCATACTCCTGTTCCCCGTAGTCATCATGTGCGTGATGCCATGGGTAATGAACATGGAGGTGAAGAACATACGCGTAGATGTGGTCGACAACGACCGCTCGACGGCATCGCAGCGACTTGTCCGTGCCGTGGAGGCCAGCAGTTATTTCATCTTCAACGGGCAGAAAGGCAGCTACGCCGAAGCCTTGCGGGACGTGGAATCCGGTCGGGCAGATATCATCCTCGAGATCAGCGACCACCGCTGTCTCATAGCAGCCAACGCCGTCAACGGTACCAAAGGTTCGATGGGCTCGGCCTATCTCTCGCAGATAGTGCAGGCTCATGGACTTGCGGGCGTTGAGGCTGCAGCTCCAGAGTCGGCGCACATGTCTGCAGCGTCGGCGCCCTCTGTGCTCACGTTATATAACAAGCATCAGAACTACAAGCTCTATATGATACCAGCGCTCTTCGCCATAGTGATGATGCTGCTCACGGGCTTTCTGCCCACGCTGAACATTGTAGGTGAGAAAGAGGCGGGCACCATAGAGCAGATCAATGTCACGCCCGTGAGCAAGTGGGCGTTTATCCTGGCCAAACTCATTCCCTACTGGATTATAGCCCTCTTCGTAGTCACGGCGAGCCTGCTGCTGGCGTGGGCTGTCTATGGCATCACCAGTGCCGGCCCCATATGGCTCATCTACGTCCTCGCTATGCTTTTGGCACTCTTCTTTTCGTCGTTCGGCCTTGTGGTGTCGAACTATTCTCAGACGATGCAGCAGGCTATCTTCGTGATGTGGTTTTTCGTGGTGTGCCTGCTTCTGCTCAGCGGCTTGTTCACGCCGGTGCGCTCCATGCCCGCCTGGGCTTATCTTACCACCTACGTCAATCCTATGCACTACTTCATTGATGCCGTTCGCACGGTGTTCGTTCGCGGCGGAGGCTTTGCCAGCGTGGCACATCAGGCCTGTGCGCTGCTGGCCATAGGCTGTGCCATGGCCGTGTGGGCTGTGCAAAGCTATAAGAAGAATAGTTAAAGGGAAGTTAAAGGGGAGTTAAAGGGAAGGTAAAGGGAAGTTAAAGGGAAGTTAAAGGGGAGTTATCGCTCGCTTCACTCGCTTGGAAGTTAAAAGGACATTACTTCTGCTAATAACCTCTCAGCTGATGTATCGTCCCTTTAACTCCCCTTTAACTCCCCTTTAACTCCCCTTTAACTCCCCTTTAACTCCCCTTTAACTCCCCTTTACCTTCCTTTTAACTCCCCTTTAACTCCCCTTTACCTTCCTTTTAACTCCCCTTTAACTCCCCTTTACCTTCCTTTTAACTCCCCTTTACTTTCCCTTCCCTCGGTTTATGTTTGAATATTTTTGTTTTTTGCTTTGTTTTTTCTCTTTCTGTAGCATTATTATATGTACTTTTGTGGCGGTGTTTAATTGAAAAACTAAAACAAAATACTAACGCTATGAAATTACAGAGATTAGTGTTTACTGTGCTTATGCTCGGTGCTTGGCTGACAGCCGGCGCGCAGGGCTTTGTAGTACACAAGGCCGACGGCTCTCTGGCAATCTTCACCTCAGAGGAGGTGGACTCGGTGACGATGGTTCCGCAGGATGATGCCATGATCCTCGGGACGTGGCATCTGGGCTTCTGGAAGAACGGCTCCACCGTCATTCGCTTCGACGGCACAGAGTATATGGCCTTCGCCGGCAAGACGATGGTATGGGGCGGCAAGGGCGGCGATGCCGACGTTTACCACGTGACGTTCAACGCCAGCACGAAGTCGTTCATCGCCCGCCATAAGATGAAGAGCGAGACGCTGCGCTGGTACGTGACGCAGCAGACGCCCTCGCTGCTGGTGCTGCGCGACGGCACGGCCTATCGCTATTTCTACCGCTCGAAGGAGGAGGCACAGAACGCTCAGATGGAACTCGACCCGCCGTCGCACACCGAGACGTCCGACATAAACCGGATTATGAACTACGCCACCGGCAAGACCAAATCATCGGTGACGCCTATGGGGCGCCACTTCGAGGGCAAGCACGTCACCACCGACGACGACCGCGCCTGGCTGCTCGACCCGGCCAACGAGCCCGACGGCGTGGCGGGCATGACGCGGTGGGTGGCCAAGAATATCAAGCTCTACCCCTACGACGACCCGGTGCCGGCCGACGTTAATCAGCACGCTATAGGCGACTGCTGCGCCATGGCTGTCTTCGCTTCGATGGCTTACCTGTATCCCGATTTCATAAAGAGCATTATCACCAACAACGGCAACCGCACTTATACCGTGAAGATGTATGACCCGGCCGGTGAACCGATTGAGGTTGGCGTTTCGAACAAGATTCTCTGTGACGCCAATGGCAATATAGGGCAGGTGACGGGCAAGAACAACGTCGTCACTTGGGCAACGATCATGGAGAAAGCCCTGATGAAATGGGAGACAATATATAAATGTGTAGGCGTAGAAGGCATCGCCACCGAGCACGCCGCGCCGCTGTTCACGGGCTCTGGCGAGAGCTTCGCCTTCGCGCCCAACTCGCTCTACACTTCTGAACTGAAGCTGGCCATTGAGCACTGCCTCGCGGAGGGAATGATCACCGTGGGCGGTTTCAACGTCCCCGACCTGCCCTGCGGCAAGCTGAAGACCGTGACGGGCCATGCCTTCACGTTCATGCTGGCCGACGATGACGCGTCGGTCTTCGTCATGCGCAACCCGTGGGGCAGCGAGGATGTCGACGGCAAGCTCTTCATCCCCGACCTGCGCACTACGGTGCAGACCATCGACGCCCGCATCGTGATGCCCGGTGCCGCAGCGCCCTACCTGCGCAGCGACCTGCGGCCTTACACGCCGCCTAAGTTCGTTCGCCGGAGCACCGACCTGGGTGTGTCAGAGCGCCTGCTCCGAAGAGTAGTAACCGACCCTAACACTGCAGAACGATGGTAAGAAGAATTCTCTCTCTAGCGTGTGCCCTCTTGTGCACACCCCTGCTGGTCATGGCCCAGCAGACCCTGAACATACACACTACGACGCAGGGCACGGTGAGTTTCGCTTTCGCGACGAAACCCGTGGTGACCTTCGTGGCACCGGAGACGCTCAAGGTCGTCAGCGCAACGATGACTGTGGAGTTCCCTTATGCCGACATCGAGAAACTCACTTTCTCTGATACGGCCACAGGCGTCGAGAGCCTTAGCGTCAGCGAGGCGACCGATGGCGTAAGCGTTTACGACCTGTCGGGTAAGCTTGTGCTACAGGTCGCAAACGCCGATGGCACCGCACGTCTCGACCTCTCGTCGCTTCGCCCGGGCATCTATGTCGTCAAGGACGGCCGAAGGAGCTATAAGGTGCGGAAGCAATAATGTGATATAACAAAAATCGCCCCCACGAATTCGAGTGAATCGTGGGGGCGTTTTATTTGGAGCGCTTAATGTACGGTTAAGGATAGCTTAGTAGGCGTGCTCGGCTTCCTCAATCTCTTTGGCGGTAATCTTCTTGCGGTCGATGGCGCGCCAGGCATAGACGATGTAGGCCAGCACGAACGGTACGAGAAGCGAGACGTAGAACATCGTGCGGAGCGTGAACTCACTGCTACAGGAATTTTGCATGGTGAGTGACGACTGTAAGTCGGCCGTCGAAGGGTAGTAGGCGGTGTTGTTCCATGCCGAGCAGAGCAACAGGGCAAGCACGGTCGGCACGGTGCCTATGCCTGCGGGCCAGATGCCGCAGACGTAGTTCTTCGAGACGATGGTCTTGCCTATGCCGTAGAGCACGAGCACAACGCCAATCAGCAGGAGAACAGCAAGATACCACATATCGAGAAGGTTGTGCAGGTACTTGTAAGGCTCCATGAAGATGATGCCTGTGGCGGGGTCGTAGGCAAAGCCGTCCTTCAGCAGCAGGTGTATGAGGTAAGCCACGAATAGGATGACGAAGGGCACGGCGGCTCCGATAAGGCGCACGCTGCCGCGCGAACGGATGTCCTCGTCGTCGACATTGTTCATCACATAAAGGATGCCCAACGTCCGAGCCAGAAAGACGACGGCAAAGCCGAAGACGAGCACCCAAGGGTTGAGCAGGGCATCAAGACCATGCGAGGCGTTGGCCCAATGGCTGATTATGGGAGTGAGGGCTGCACCGTCGATGAGGTTGTTCTTTTCGACGATGAAGTTGCTGCCCTCGAAGAACGTGGCTACGGCGCCGCCGAGGAGCAGCGGGCCAAGTATGCCGTTTAAGGTGAGGCAGAACTGGAATGTCTTTGGGCCGAGGAAATTGCCTATCTTGTTTTGGAACTCGTAGCTCACGGCCTGCACCACGAATGTGAAGAGAATAATCATCCAAAGCCAGTAGGCTCCGCCAAACGAGGTGCTGTAGAACAGCGGGTAGGAAGCGAAGAAGGCTCCGCCGAAGGTAACGAGGGTAGTGAAGGTGAATTCCCACTTGCGGCCCGTGGAGTTATAGACGAGGCGACGGCCTTGTTCGGTGTAGCCGAGGCTGCCGGCTACCGAGTTGGCTCCTTGAACGAAGAGCAGGAACACGAGGATGGCGCCGAGAAGGGCGACAACAAAGCACCAATAGTGCTGCAGGAATGAGTATGTCATAGTTGTGGTCCCTTTTTGATTTGTTTGAGCATGATGTTGATCTCCACGGCAAGCATGGTAGTGAAGAGTATGAGGAAAAGCCAGAACGTGGTAGCTACCGCTCCGGCGCTGATGTCTGACACGGACGCTGAGACAGGCAGCATATCCTGAATAGTCCAAGGCTGACGTCCGAACTCGGCCACAAGCCAGCCACTCTCTGAGCAGATGTATGCGCAAGGCAGCAGGATGATGGCCACCCATAGTGTAGCCTTGTTGAACGTTGAGAGCTCAGTGTTGAGGGCACTTGGTGCGAGGAACCCCTTCTTCTTCCAATCCAGGAACAGCAAAAAGGCAAAGAAAAGGATAAACAGCGAACCGAGGCCCACCATGATGCGGAAAGCCCAGAAGTTGACGGGAATGTAGGGCACCAGCTCGGCCTCGTCCTTGATAAAGCCGTAGCCGAAATAGGGCATGTTTTCTTTCAAGGTTGCGAGCAGGGGAGCCACTGTAGCCTCGTCGGCACCGTCGGTCTTAGCCTGTCGATAGGCCGCCAACGCTTCTATAGCGGTGCGTCCGCGCTGCATCTTCTCCTTGGCCGAAGGTTCCACCGTGCCGTCGGCCTTGGTGTAGCCGTTGAGTATGTCGTTCACGCCTGGCACGAAGCCATGAAGCGAACGAGTGGCGAGGATGCTGAGGCCATTGGGGATGGATAAGCGCAAGGGCGCTTCCTTCTCTTCCTTATAGTTGGGCTGCTTGAAGGGGTTGATGGCTGCTATGCCTGTGAGGCTCACGTCTGTGCCTCCGTTGTAGAGGGCTTCCATAGCTGCCAGCTTCATGGGTTGAACTTCGGCAACTTTGTAGGCGCTTTCGTCGCCTGTGATGGCGGCTCCGATGGAGGCAATGAGACCGACGATAGCGCCAATGCGCAAGCTCTTCAGTGCCATTTCGCGTTCGGCCTCACGCTTCTTCAGCAGGTACCAGGCGGCCACAGCCACTACGAAAGCTGCACCGATGATCCAAGAGGATATGGTTGTGTGCAGGAACTTGTCGATGGCGAAAGGCGAGAGGGCTACGTCGAAGAAAGAGGTCATCTCGTTGCGCATCGTGTCGGGGTTGAACTCGCAGCCTACAGGGTACTGCATCCATGAATTGGCAACGAGAATCCACCAGGCAGATATGCTGGCGCCCAGCCATGTAAGCCACGTCGAAGCAAGATGGAAGCCTCGTGAAACCTTGTCCCATCCGAAGTACATCACGGCCACGAAGGTGCTCTCCATGAAGAAGGCTACTATGCCTTCGATAGCCAGTGGGGCGCCGAAGATGTCGCCTACGAACCATGAATAGTTAGACCAATTGGTGCCGAACTCAAACTCGAGGATGATGCCGGTGGCAACTCCCATGGCGAAGTTGATGCCGAAGAGGCGCTGCCAGAACTGCGTAGTGCGGCGCCAGAACTCGCTGCCAGTGCGATAGTACTTTGTTTCCATGATGGCCATGATGAGGCCGAGACCCAAAGTCAGTGGTACGAAAAGCCAATGATAGATGGCGGTAAGGGCAAACTGTGCCCGCGCCCAGTCTACGGCTGAGAGCGCTCCTCCTTGCTCGGGAAGGGTGGCTTGCAGCAGGCTGATAAGAGAGGTGAGGATTGCCATATACGGTTAAGGTTTTAAGGTAGTGAGGGTAAAAGGCTTTGAGGTAATGGGTTGCCGTACAACGGCAACATACAGGATGGTGAGGGTCTTAGGGCCTTAACGGTTGTTCAGCTCTTTTGTTCAGCTCCGTCGCTACGAACTCTGCCTCGTGCCCTTTCCCCGCATTCTGCTTGAGGAAGTTTGGAAAGAAGAAGACTTTGAGGATGGCGAACATGATGAAGAGCTTTATGCCGATAATCAGCCACAGCGTCCGCCCGAGGGTCATCGAGCGGAAGCCATCGTAGTAGAAACGGAATATGCGGCGTAACAGTTTCATAATTATTCTTCTGCAAGGGCGAAGTCGAGCTGCTTCTTGTCGAGGTTGGCGCGGGCTACGCGGATGCGGATGGGGTCGCCAAGGGTGTAGCGGCGGTGGCGCCGGCGCCCGAGGAGCTGGTAGTTGCGCTCGTCGAACTCGTAGTAGTCGTCGTCGAGGTCGCGCAGAGGCACCATGCCCTCGCACTTAGAGTCGGTGAGTTCGACGTAGATACCGAATTCGTTGATGCCCGAGATAATGCCGTCGAACTCTTGCCCGATCTTGTCGGCCATGAACTCCACCTGCTTGTACTTGATGCTGGCGCGCTCGGCCAGGGCTGCCGTCTGCTCCATGTCGGAGCACTGCTCGCACAGCGCCTCGTATTTCTCCTGATTGGCCGAGCGCCCGCCCTCGGCATAGCGCGTGAGCAGGCGGTGCACCATGAGGTCGGGGTAGCGGCGGATGGGCGATGTGAAGTGTGTGTAGTAGTCGAAGGCGAGGCCATAGTGGCCGATGTTGATAGTAGAGTATTTTGCCTTCATCATGGCGCGCAGTGCCACCATCTCCACGAGGTTCTGCTCCTTCTGTCCGTGGACGTCGTGGAGCAGGCGGTTGAGGTTCTTTGAAATTTCCTGCTTTGTGCCTGTGGTCTTGAGCTTGCGACCGAATTTAGCTACGAACTGCGAGAGGTTGAGCAGCTTGTCGGGGTCGGGCTGCTCGTGAATACGATAGGGCAGCACCTTGGGCTTGACGCTGTTTTTCTGCCCTCGTTGGCGCGCTACCTTGCCTATGCTCTCGGCCACGGTGCGGTTGGCCAGCAGCATGAATTCCTCGATGAGCTTGTTGGCGTCTTTGGCTACTTTGTAGTAGGTGCCGATGGGGTGACCTTTCTCGTCGATGTCGAAGCGCACTTCAGGACGGTCAAAGTCAACGGCCCCCGCAGCGAAGCGGCGCTGGCGCAGCAGCTTGGCCAGGCGGTTAAGTGTGATGAGCTCAGTGGCGAAGTCCTCGGTGGGGCGCAGGCTCTTGGCTTTGTCGCCCTCGAACTCGGCTCCGGGTTGTGGGGCGTGGTCGCCAGGTGCGTGGTAGTCTTCGGGGCTGGCTTCGCCGCGTGCTTCCAATAGCGCCTGCACCTCTTCGTAGGTGAAGCGGCGGTCGCTGCGCGTGATGGTGTGTGCCAGGTGCCAGTTCTTCACCTCGGCGCGGTCGTTGATTTCGAAGATGACGCTGTAGGTGAGTTTGTCCTCGTCGGGGCGCAGCGAGCATATCTCGTTGCAGAGGCGCTCTGGAAGCATCGGGATGGTGCGGTCGACGAGATAGACCGATGTGCCGCGCTTGACGGCCTCTTTGTCTATCACCGAGCCTTCGGTGACGTAGTGCGAGACGTCGGCGATGTGCACGCCGATCTCGTACAGGGCCCCTTCCTTCAGCACCTTGAAGCTGAGTGCATCGTCGAAGTCCTTGGCATCGCGCGGGTCGATGGTGAAGGTAATGCGGTCGCGCAGGTCCTCGCGCTCGGCTTGGTCGGCCGCCGTGATGGTGGCGTCGATGTGGCGGGCAGCGTCTTCAGCGGCCTTGGGGTAGGTGTAGGGCAGTCCGAACTCGGCGAGTATGGCGTGCATCTCCGTCTCGTTGTCGCCGGCCTGGCCGAGCACTTCCACGATTTTTCCTATGGGGTTTTTCGAGCCTTCGGGCCATTCCACGATCTTGGCTATGACCTTGTCGCCCGACTTGCCGCCCTTGAGCTGGCCCTTGGGGATGAAGATGTCGTTGGAGAGTGTGCGGTCCTCCGTGAGCACGAAGGCGAAGTCGCGGCTTACGCTGAGCTTACCCACGAACTGCTTGTCGGCACGTTTCAGGATGTTGGTCACCTGCGCCTCGCGCACATGGCCGCGGCGGCGTGCCATCATCTGAATGCGCACGCGGTCGCCGTCCATGGCGTGCATGGAGTTGCGCTCGGCCACGAGTATGGGCTCGCCGCCGTCGTCGGGCAGGAAGGTGTTTTTGCCGTTGTGCTTGCGCTGGAAGGTGCCTTCCATGACCGACGTCTTGTCGGCCAGGCGATAGCGCATCTGCGCCTGCTCGATGATGAAGTCATCCATTAGCAGGTCATCGAGGACGTCCATGCATAGCAGTTTGGCCGGATGTGTCTTCAGATGGAGTTCGCGGAAGATGGTCTTTATGTCGATGAG
This sequence comes from Bacteroidaceae bacterium, assembly GCA_017429945.1. Lineage (GTDB taxonomy): Bacteria > Bacteroidota > Bacteroidia > Bacteroidales > Bacteroidaceae > Physcousia. Next base: position 3,057 of record JAFRNY010000028.1, on the reverse strand, counting down.
CTCTCCGGCGTGTGCCTGGAAGTAAGCTACCACCTCTTCTGTCAGCCGTGCCTTATTGAGGCGCGGCGACGCTTGTTTATGTGATTTGCTCATTGTGTGTGAGTTTTTATGTTTGCGGTAAGTTTATTGTCGTGGGCAAAGGTAATAAAAGATTAGGGATTAGGGATTAGATATTAGGGATTTTTTTTCGTCAATGGCATTTTTTTGGAATGATATAGCAGTTGACAACGCCCCAGAGGGGCAATGAGCAGTTAGCCCGGGGGGCTGCCTCGGGTTAGCTTGTCAGCAATATACGCGCCCTGACGGGGCAAAAGCATTAAATAATTGGAACTTAAATCTCCCTTAAATCTTACCTTAAATCATTGCAGACTGTACAGCTCGTGTGCCTAATCGGTCACACGAGAGGCTACGGCTCCACAGAGCCTACGCAGGGCAGGCACGAGCGAGTAGGCCGTATGCGGCCGTAAACTTCTGAGGCGATAAGCCGAAGAAGCCTTAAGAAAAGATTTAAGGTTAGATTTAAGGAAGATTTAAGTTCTATATATCTGTGTGCAATAGTGCTTTTGCCCGTCAGGGCGAATAAACTTTTGTCGCAGGTTACTCAGGGCGCTGCCCTGGGCTAACTGCTTGCTGGCCCTACAGGCCGCTTAGGTCAACTGCTATATCATTCCTTTTTTTACCCTTGCCTTACGGCGCTTCAACGCGGAGCAGGCGGCGGGAGCCGTCGGCGAGGGTGGTGGCCAGGAAGTGTGCTGTGCCGCCTTCGCGCAGGCGTAGCTGGCGTCGCAGGGCCGCTACGTTCATGGGGAATCCGCGCACGCTGAGTTCGGCTGCTGAGAGGCCTGCGAGCAGGCGGCGCAGGTCGGCCTTGGCAAATGAGGCGCTGTCGGCAATGCGCCACGTGCGGCCCGGGAAGTCGGTGAAGAGCGTGGCAGAGGTGTAGAGATGTGTGTCGGGCGCCAGTTTCCTTAGCCCTGGAAAGAGCTGGCAGAGCGTTCGGAATGGCGCCGCTTTCATGGCCGTGGCCGAAGGTTCATAGATAAAGGTCTGCAGCTCCGTGGCGAGCATGAGTGGTGCCTTGGCTTCGTCGGCGAGTGTGAAACAGAACGATTGTGCGCCGTCGGAACAGTAGATGGGAATCTCCTCGATGTTGGGGGACTGCTGTTGCAGCGCTGCGGCTGACTCTCCGCGCATGACGAAGAGCAACTCCTTGCACTCGCCGTCGGCGCCCACGACGTGCACTTCAGCGATATCGTCGAGAGCTCGCAGGGCAGCTTTGATGTCGAGCATAGGCGAGAGCTTGATGAGGACGAAGCGGGCATGGCGGCGCAGCGCTGTCTGCAGGGCGCAGATGTCGGGCGTGCAGTCTTCGATGAGCACCGTCTTGCGCCCTCCGCTGTCGCGGCGCGCGGGGTCGATCATGATGAGGTCGGCCTGCCAGTCCTCGGCGAGCATTTCTTCGGCAGTGCTTTCGCGCACGCTGACGTTGTCGAGGCCCAGGAGCGGAAAGTTGTGGAGCGCCAGGCGGCAGAGCTCGGCATTGCGCTCGACGTAAGTGGCCTTGCCGAAAAGAGTGGCAAGAGCAGCGAAGTCTGCACCCAAGCCGGCGGTGAGGTCAATGAATGTCTTTGGTTTAGAGTTTAGGGTTGAGGGTTCATAGGTCAGCAGGCGTGCAGCGAGGTCGTGCTTGTAGTGGGCCGTGGCCTCGCTCGAACATTGCTCGAGGCTGAGACGTTGCGGGAACCAGAGACCTTCGGTGGCGGCCCATCGTGGCAACTTACGCTCGGCGAGCTGGCGGCCTTCGATTTGCTGAAGGGCCCAGCGCAGGTCCACGTCGGCCGGCGGCCGTCGTAGTGCCAGCTGACGGACGTCGGCTCGGGCGTTGTCGTGTATGAATTGTTCGGTGGCCGTCACGGGGGAAGGTGGTGTGCGAGGTTAGGGAATAGGTTTGAGCGTGCGTCGTGCTTCGGCGCGCGTGATGAGGTTGAAATGCCACCACTCAGTGCGTAGCACGGTGAAGCCTGCGCCGTGCATCACTTCGCGAAGGAGACGTCGGTTCTCGAGGGCCTGGCGCGTGATGACGCGACGGCGCACGAGGTCGGCCTCGGCATCGGTGTGGGCGGCAGCCCCGAGGTGGTCGACGAGGGTCCCCATGGGGATGGTGTCGCCCGTGGCGGCATCGCAGAGCGTTATGTCAACAGCCATGCCGTAGTTGTGGAGCCCTCCACCGTTGCGGGGATTGCTTACGTAGTTCTGCTGCGCCGTGCCTTTGACTACGTTCCACATCTGCTGCTGTATGTGCATTGGGCGTGCTGCATCATAGATCTTAAGGCTGAGGTCGGGGCGCTTGGCCTTCAGCAGCTGTTGTGCCTTGGCCAGCGCCTTGGCAGCCCGGGGGTGGAGGTACGCCTCGCGCAGGTCTTTGTAGAGAATGCGACCGGTGAAGTTGTCTGCGCGCGCGTACATTAAACTAATATTTATGTCGGGCACGGCTGTGGCAACGTTGACATAACCTGCACGCTCCATGGCTTGTGCCGTGGCGCTTAAAGTGCGTGCCTCCTGGCCTATGCAAACTATAGCGTGAAATAGCGGGAGAAACGCCCACACCACCCTGCGGGGAAAGAGCCGCGCCGCATTGCGGAGAAACGCCCTCCCCGCCCTGCAGGCGCCCCTCCCGCGAGGGAGTGTGCGCCGGGTGGCGGCAAGATTTCGAATTATGAATGACAAATTATGAATGACGATTGACAAATGACGATTGACAAATGACGAATGATACTCTAATTTTCTCTTAGTCAGAGATTAAGACTCTAGGCTTTAATCCCAAATCTAACTCAACTTTCGTATGTTCTTAAAAACCACGAATTACACGAATTTGACGAATTATTCTTGGCCTGTGGCTTTCTTAATTATTATCAAATTTCATTAGTGTCCCGTTAAAATTGGGATCTATTGCTATAACTTATTGTTCTATAATATCTTGTGCTGCTATTTAAAGTAAACGGATTTGAAATGAGATATCAGGCAACAATTGAAGAAAGGCAAAAAACCTTCTCTCAT
>JAFRNY010000027.1 GCA_017429945.1 Bacteroidaceae bacterium | reverse complement strand
GTTCAAAGTTCAAAGTTCAATGTTCAATGTTCAATGTTCAACGTTCAATGTTCAACGTTCAACGTTCAAAGTTCAACGTTCAATAGCTCAACGTACCCAAAGCACGCAGCAAGTAGAGGTCGGCCAGACGGACGTCTATGGCCGCATCAACAAGCGTGGAATGGGCTGCGAGCCAGGCTGTCTGTGCCTGCAGCACGTTGCTCACGGGAATTACGCCCTCGCGCAGACCGAGCTGGGCGATGCGCAGATTCTCGTTGGCCTGCTCCTGCGAGCGCAGGGCTGTGGAGAGTCGCTGCTGAGCCTCCTGCATTTTCTGCTGGTTTTGGTTGACCTGCAGGCTTATCTTCTCGCGGACCTCATCGAGGCGTGTCTCAGCCATTGCGGCCTCGGCCTTGGCCTGGCGCACCTTATAGATACGGTCGCCCCAAGTCAGGATAGGCACTTTCAGTACTACTCCGGCGCTCCACATACCATTGAATTTCTTCTCAAAACCATTGAAGACACTGGGATTGGAGACGAGATAACCGGCCGTGAGTGCCAGATTGGGCATATATTCCGAACGAGCCACCTTGACCTCCTCGCGCTTCACCTGTGCGGCAATATCAAGGGCCTTGAGTTCTGCCCGATGCGTCAGTGCCGTCTCTACGGCATAAGGTTTGTCGGCATTAGGTTGGAGCGACACAGCCATATTTGCAGCGCCCTCAGCCGTAAGCTCGCCCTGCTCATCCTCGAGAGTGAATGATGCATCCAAGGGCAAGCCGCAAAGCTGGGCCAATGCCATACGCGAGAGGGCTAAGCCATTATCCACCTGAATCATAGCCACCTCTGCCTCGTTGACTTTCACCTTCACAGAGAGGCCGTCGGCCTTCGTGGCCATACCCTCAGCGATGAGCTTATCGACATCGCCATCGAGTTTCTTGACTGTCTCGCAAAAGCTTTGTGCAAGGTTCTTCTTGCTCTGCAGGGCCACGATGCGCCAGTAAGCCTCATCAACGCTTACGAGGAGGTCTTGCTCCTCCATCGTATGCTGATGCTCGGCTGCGTCCTGAGCCAATCGCGTAATGCGGTCGTAAGCCCGGATCTTGCCACCCATATACAGCGGCTGGGTCAGCAGCACGGCAGCGCCCGTCATATTGCGGGTGTCGGTGCGGAACGCATCTACTATACTCTGCCCTGCTCCATTGACCATCTGCGCCATACTCGTGAGCATGCCATTGAAGGCCGTGGAAGCCTGCGAGAGGAAGGGAGCTGCCATCTGCTGCAGAAGGGTGGGATTTGCGAGAAGGCTCACGAGGTGTGGGTTCTCGGCCATGACAGCCTGAAACTCGGGATTCTGCAGCAGCGCCTGAAACTCGGGCGAGCTGGGCAGGTTGGCCAGTTGCTGGTGGAAAGCGGCCATACCTTGCTGCATACCTTGTCCTACGGCTCCGGAGAGCGTCGTACCCATATTCGAGATTGCCTGCTTCTGTTCTTTGTTCAGGAGCGACATTTCTTTCGACGTGCGCTGGTAAGTGCCTACGGCCGAAATCTTTGGCAGGTAGTTGGTGCGTACACTCTTGTGCTGCCAATAAGCAGCCTCCTGCTTCAGTGCGCTCATCTTCAGTTCTTTATTATTGCGAAGAGCCAAAGCCCGACAGCTGTCGAGCGAGAGCACCTGGGCCGAAACTACAGTGGCACACAATAATGCCACCGCTAAGACTAATGATCTAAGTCTGTTCATTTGCCTTTGTTAATTTAATCTACGACAATAGTATCAAACGTTTTTCAGCTGCAAAGGTCGCAACAATTATCGAGATGACAATGAAAAATAGAACAAAATGTTTAGTCTTTTTCTACCTTTTATTTGTCATAGACTCCAATATTGTCCGCTTTGCAGATGCTAATACTATTTTTGTTGTAATACTACGTCTATCAGTTTACGGGCATCTACACTTGTCTGTTCGCCCGAAATCATATTTTTCAGCGTGAAGTTTCCGGCTGCCATCTCGCTCTCGCCGGCAAGGGCCACGAAGGGTATGGAGCGCGCGTTGGCATATTGCATCTGCTTCTTCATCTTGGCGGCGTCGGGATAGATCTCGGCGCGGATGCCGGCAGCACGTGCCGCAGCAAGGGCCGGCAGGGCGTAAGCAGCCTCAGCTTCACCGAAGTTGACAAACATAAGCTGTGTGGCTGTCGTTATCTCTGCGGGGTAAAGCTCCAGCTGATTCAGCACGTCGTAGATACGATCTGCACCGAAGGAGATACCTACTCCCGAGAGACCGGGCATACCGAAGATGCCTGTGAGGTTATCGTAGCGACCACCGCCGGTGATACTGCCTATCTCTACGTCCAAAGCCTTGACTTCGAAAATACAGCCGGTATAATAGTTGAGACCACGTGCCAATGTGAGGTCTAGTTCAATGGCATTCGTCAGAGAGCAAGCATCGAGCATTTTCAGCACATAATCGACCTCCTCAATACCCTTGAGGCCTGTCTCGCTGTCGCACAACACCTCACGCATAATCGTGAGCTTCTCTTCGTTGGTGCCGCTTAGCTTGATTATGGGTTGCAATTTCTCTATCGCCTCGGCAGAGATACCGCTCTCGGCCAACTCGGCGTTGACGGCTTCCAGGCCTATCTTGTCGAGCTTGTCAATGGCCACGGTGATGTCCACGATCTTTTCAGCCTCGCCAATCATCTCAGCTATCCCGCTGAGGATCTTGCGGTTATTAATCTTTATGCATACACGAATACCAAAGCGACGGAACACCTCATCGACAATCTGCATCAGCTCGACCTCATTCAGCAGAGAGTCGGACCCGACGACATCGGCATCGCACTGATAGAACTCGCGGTAGCGCCCTTTCTGCGGACGGTCGGCGCGCCACACGGGCTGAATCTGATAGCGGCGGAAAGGCAGCGTAAGCTCCTCGCGGTGCTGAACCACATAGCGGGCGAATGGCACCGTGAGGTCATAGCGCAGGCCTTTCTCGCAAAGCTGTGCCGCCAGCTTGGGCGAGCCTTCGCCTGCCAGTTCGCCGGCATCGACGCCTCGCAGGAAATCGCCTGAATTAAGAATCTTGAACAACAGTTTGTCGCCCTCTTCGCCATACTTGCCCATAAGCGTAGAGAGATTCTCCATTGCTGGCGTCTCGATCTTACGGAAGCCGTAGAGCGCATATACGCTGCGAATAGTGTCGAAGATATAATCACGACGCGCCATCTCAGCGGGTCCGAAGTCGCGTGTGCCTTTGGGTATACTTGGTTTTTGTGCCATCTATATTAAATAATTAATGTGTAGTCATTAAAAAACGATGCAAAAATAGTTCTTTTATTTCGTCTGAGCAAACAACTCGTCAATTTTCAGCGCAAAGGAGCTGTATTCATTCCGCTAGCCACCATTTGCCAAGGCTCTGGAATGTTCTCTTGTGCTTCAAGTGATAGGCCACCAACAGGCTCGATGGCAACTGCTGGGGAATACTTTCGAGCTGGGCGGCAGCAAGATTCGCAGCACGGTCGGCCGCAAAATCGGCCTTGATACGACAGAACTCTCGGCGCGCTTGCCACACGGCCTTGAAACTGCCACTTTCACCTTTGAGCAGAAACACAAGCGAGGCCAGGGCATCGAGCAAGAGGCGCAAGCACATCACACGGCGCAAGCTGCGCTCGGGCAGATTCTTGTAGAGGAGCAGAAGGTTGTTGCGGAAATTGAGGAAGGTCTTGCGAGGATTTTCCTTTGGCAAAGTGCCCCCACCGACGTGATAAACAATACTTTGGGGCACACACACGATGCGGTAGCCGCGCGAACGCAGGCGCCAGCACAAGTCGATTTCCTCTTGGTGAGCGAAGAAGCGGCCGTCGAGACCGCCAACCTTCCAATAGACATCCGCACGTATCATCAGAGCAGCGCCGGTAGCCCAGAACACATCGGCCACGTCGTCGTACTGCCCCCGGTCCTCCTCTACGGTGTCGAACACGCGCCCGCGGCAGAATGGATAGCCAAGAGCATCGATATAACCTCCAGCTGCACCGGCATATTCGAAATGCGAACGGGTGTGCTCGGCACGGAGTTTAGGCTGACAGGCAGCCACATCGGGGTTGGCATCCATGTAGTCGAGCAGAGGCAGCAACCAACCCTCAGGCGTCTCGACATCGGAATTGAGGAGGAGATAGTAGTCAAAGTCCTCCCCTACCCTGCTGAGTGCCTTGTTGTAGCCTTCGGCGAAGCCGTAGTTACGGTCGAGACGTATCACCTCCACCGCTGGGAAGTCGGTGGCCATCACGTCCAGCGAATCGTCGGTGGAACCATTGTCGGCCACGATGATCTTGTCCTGGTTTGCTGGCGTTGCAGCCACTACAGAGGGCAAGAACCGACGGAGCATCTGAGCGCCGTTCCAATTGAGTATGACTATGGCTGTTTTCATTCGGCTATGAGTGCTGTGTGGTCGGAGTTCCAGGTCTTAAGGGTGAGCGGTAATATCACATTATCGCTGCCCCCGCCACGGTATTCAACTTTTATGTAGTTATCAGTAAATCCGTTGTAAAGCCCCTTCGTGCGCGAGTGTTCGAGCAACACAGGACGCGTCTGACCTGCGAACGAACGGTAGAAGTCGTCGAGCTTGCGCCGGCTGATGGCCAGGAGACGCTGGCTGCGCTCATGCTTCTCTTCAGGCTTTACGGCGTGAGGGATACGCAGAGCCGCCGTGCCCGGACGCTCGCTGTAGCTGAACACATGCAGCTGCGCTACGGGCAGACTCTCTATGAAGCGCTCGGCCTCATCAAACAGTTCCGCCGTCTCACCACGCGTTCCTACTATTACATCTACGCCGATGAACGCATCGGGCATGAGCTCGCGCACGCGCGATACTTTATTATAAAAGAAAGGGGAATCGTAGCGACGATGCATCAACCGCAGCACCTCGTCGGAGCCAGACTGCAAGGGGATATGGTAGTGTGGCATAAATGCGCGACTGCGCGCGCAGAACTTCACCACCTCATCGGTCAGGAGGTTCGGTTCGATACTGGAGATTCGATAGCGCTCAATGCCTTCGACCTCATCGAGAGCGCGTATCAGGTCTAAGAAAGTCTCGCCCGTGGTGCGCCCGAAATCGCCTATGTTCACGCCCGTGAGCACAATTTCCTTACCGCCCTCACGCGCTACCTGCCTGGCTTGTTCTACCAGCGACGCTATCGTGGCATTACGACTACGTCCACGGGCAAAGGGTATGGTGCAGTACGTACAGAAATAGTTGCAACCGTCCTGCACTTTAAGGAAATATCGGGTACGGTCGCCGCACGAGCACGAAGGCACGAAGGGCTCTGTTTTCCGTTCACCCTGGTCGCCGACCTCAGCCGCCGACACAGCCGTGGCTGCGAAGTGCTCGAGCACTACTCGGCGCACGTCGCCTTTGAGACTTTGGTTAAGCACCAAATCCACGCCTTCGATCGAAGCCACCTCTACGGGCTTTAGCTGCGCATAGCATCCTGTGACGACGACAAAGGCGCCTGGATTGCGGCGCACCAACTTGTGTATGGCCTGTCGGCACTTGTGATCGGCCACCTCGGTGACGCTGCACGTGTTCACCACGCAAATGTCAGCCTTCTCGTCGTCCAGGGCTTCGCGCACGCCCACCTCCGCCAATTGCTTTGCTATGGAAGCTGTCTCGGAGAAATTGAGCTTGCATCCGAGCGTGAAATACACGGCACTTTTGCCTTGAAGGGGTAAATCGGTGTTCATCTATGATTCTTGTTTTCGGCTGCAAAGTTAGCACTTTTACTTTAGAATAGTGAGAAAGAGCGTTTTTTTAACATTTCAGCACATCACTGATTATCAGCCATTTAATGCATGAGCCAAGAAATAATTAAAAAAAAATTGAAAAAAAGTTGGCAAAAAAGATACAACGTATCTAAAAAGTGCTTACCTTTGCAGCGTTTTTAGAAAGCACAAGATTGTTTTACAGAATTAAAAAGCAAAAAAGAAAATGAAAAAGGTTGCATTTATGTTCGTAGCCGCTATGGCTATCTCTTTCGCATCTTGCGGTGGCCAGGCTACTGCTACTGCTGAGGCAGTTGACACTCTCGCTGAGACTGTTGACAGCGTAGTAGAGGAAGTTGTTGACACCACTCTCGAGGTTGTTGACAGCGCCGCTGCTGAGGTCGTTGAGACCGCTCAGGAAGTTGTTGCTGAGTAATCAACACACACTTCCGTTCCCTGCGAACATCAATCACAGGAAACGCATAGGAGCTGCACGAGATGTGCAGCTCCTTTTTGTTTGTCCGACAAATAGTCTTTGACACAAGCCCCGCACTCAGCCGAGCGCGGGGCTTTCACTTCTTCACTACCCATTAATGCCCAGAGGCACTTCCGGAAGAGGTGTTCGCAGAGCGAGACCAGTCTCCCCCTGCCATAAAAAAAGAGAAGCCCGGGCGACAGCCCAAGCTTCTCATTAAATAATTATGGGAGCAAAGTGTGTACTACTTATGCCTCTGCGGGAGCATCGAGAGCCTCGAGCACTTCCTGCTCGTCAGCCAGCTCCTGAGCAGCCTCGGCATCAACGGGAGCCTCCTCAGCGGGAGCTTCCTCAGCCTTAGCCTCCTCTACGACGGGAGCATCGGGAACGACGGTAACAGGGATTGTCACGCTGACTTCCTTGTGCAGACGAATGGTGGCGGTGTGCTCACCTACGGTCTTAACGTCCTTGATGGTGATGAGCTTGCGGTCGACCTCGAAGCCGAGCTTAGCGAGCTCATTGGCGATCATGACGCTGTTGACGCTACCATAGATGGTGCCATTGTTGCTGACCTTTGCGGGGATTGTGAGAGCCACACCCTCGAACTTGGCAGCAGCGTTCTCGGCATCAGCCTTGATCTTCTCGAGCTTCTTGGCTTTCTGCTTGAGCTCTTCGGCGAGCATCTTCTTGGCGCTCTCCGAAGCGATGACGCCCTTACCCTGGGGAATAAGATAGTTACGGCCGTAGCCGGACTTCACGTTTACGATGTCGTGCTTGTAACCCAAGCCGATCACATCTTCTTTCAGAATGATTTCCATAGTGCTTATTCCTCTTTTAGATTATTTCATCATATCGGTTACGAAGGGCAGCAGGGCCAGGTGGCGTGCGCGCTTTACAGCCTGAGCCACACGGCGCTGGAACTTGAGCGATGTTCCGGTGATGCGGCGGGGCAGAATCTTACCCTGCTCGTTCAGGAACTTCTTAAGGAACTCGGGGTCCTTGTAGTCGATATACTTAATGCCGAGCTTCTTGAAGCGGCAATACTTTTTCTTTTTGACGTCAACGGTGGGCGGTGTCAAATAACGGATTTCTGTCTGTGCCATTGCTTAGTCCTCCTTTTTTGAAAGTTTGTTTCTTCTCTTCTCTGCGTATTCGGCTGCGAACTTGTCGTTCTTGACAGTGAGATAGCGGAGCACGCGCTCGTCGCGACGATAGTTAATTTCGAGCTTGCTGATGAGAGTAGGCTCTGCCTTGAACTCGATCATCACGTAGTAGCCCGTGGATTTTTTCTCGATGGGGTAAGCGAGCTTCTTGAGACCCCACATCTCTTCGTTCATGAGTTCTGCACCACCGTCGGTGAGAATCTTCTTGAACTTTTCGACCGCTTCCTTTGTCTGCTCTTCAGACAAAACGGGAGTTAAGATGAAAACGGTTTCGTACTGATTCATAATACTTTAATGGGTTAATAATGATAGTTTTTGCGAAAATGCTCGGCAAAGGTACTGCTTTTTTTTGATATGACAATGATTTATGGCTTTTTTCTTGAAAATATTTTGTGATGAAGCAGGCATAAGCAGAAAAATAGTGCAGCACATAAACTTTTTTGCCTGAAAATTTCGTGGGCTCAGGTTTTTTGTCTTATTTTGTGCTGTCGAATGCAAAAACAATAATAAAATATCATCATTATGAAACTGTATTCTGGTATTATCGTCGCCATCGTAGGCGCTGTGCTTCTTGTCTTGAGCTACTTTCTCGACTTGGTTGACTACAATTGGTTCCAATTCCTGTCTGTCGCGCTGATCATTGCCGGCATCGCCTTGCACATCTTCGTCAACTACAAGAAACCAAACTACGAATAGTATCGATTAAGCCAACCGGGGCCGCGCAGCAGCGCGGCCCCGGTTCTTTTGTACTATTCTTGTCGTCGTGCTCAGGGCTCTTCCTCCATGTGTGCTATGAGGCGGTAGCCTTTTCCGTGGACATTGTTGATCTCGATTTCGGGATCGTCTTTGAGGTGCTTGCGCAGCTTGGTGATGTAAACATCCATGGAACGTGCGTTGAAGTAGTTGTCGTCGATCCAGATGGTCTTCAGTGCCAGCTCGCGTTGCAGCACGTCGTTGGCGTGAGCGCAGAGCAGTATTAGCAGCTCGCTCTCCTTGGTGGTGAGCTTTGTCTGCTTGTCGCCGATGGCGAGAATCTGCCGGCGTGTGTCAAAGATGAATCGTCCGATGTGGTAAACAGAAACGTTCTTCTGCTGTTTACCATGAACGCGACGGAGAATGGCTTCCATGCGATATACGAGTTCTTCCATCGAGAAGGGCTTTGTGATGTAGTCATCAGCGCCGATCTTGAAGCCCTCGAAGATATCTTCCTTGAGGTTCTTAGCCGTCAGGAAGATTACGGGGATCTCCTGGTTGACCTGACGTATTTCTTGCGCGAGCTGGAAACCGTCCATCTTGGGCATCATCACGTCGAGCACACACATGTCATATTCATCCTTGAGGAAAGCTTTATAGCCTGCCTCGCCGTCGGGGCAGAGGTCAGCTTCGTAGCCTTTAGCCTGCAGATATTCACGCAGGAGCATGCCGAGGCTCTCATCGTCCTCGCAAAGTAAGATTCTAAGTTTTGCTTCTTCTTGTGCCATAGTTGTAATTTTTTTTGCACGGCCAAGGCCGTTGGGTTAAGGGTTTATCGTTTAGGGTTTAGGGTTTATGGGTCGGCCTTGCAGGCCTCAAAATCTTAAGAAAATCTTTTTAAAAATCTATCAAACTTAATGCTGGATGATTTTATAGCAGTCTTTTGAATGATTTTATATTAGATTTTTGAATGATTTTGAGCGAAGCGACCAAGTTCAATGGTCAATGTTAGCTTCGCTGACTTTTGTCGCGACTCGGCAATCCAAGCAAGCTTGATTGCTCTCGCTGCTCCAAAAGTTCAATGGTCAATGTTCAATCTATCAGCGGCAGTGAGATGACGAAGCGGGTGCCTTGTCGGAGCTGGCTTTCGGCTTTTATGGTCCCATGCATCAGATCCACCATGCCTTTGACGTATGCCAGTCCGAGTCCGAAGCCTTTGACGTCGTGCTTGTTGCCAGTGTGAACGCGGTAGAATCGGTCGAAGATGTGCTTTAGGTCCTCACTGCGAATACCTATGCCGTTATCCTCTACGGTTACGATGAGTCTCTGGCCTTGGTTGCTGGTCGACACGCGCAGCTCGAGGGGCACATCGTCGCGGCGGTATTTGACGGCATTGTCCATGAGGTTGAAGATGACATTCGTAAAATGCATCTCATCTACGAAGATAGCGCCGTCCTCGGCATCGAGGGCTGCCGTGAGGGTGCCGCCGCTCTGCTTCACTTTGAGTTGGAAGGTCTTCACCACGTCGTCGATGACCACATTGGCGTCAATCTCCTTTTCGTTGAAGCGGATGTTGCCGCGCTCATAGAGCGACATCTGCAGCACTTTCTCCACCTGATAGCGTAGGCGGCGCGTCTCTCCTACGATCACCGACGAGAGGTTGTCGAGCATGGCCTCGCTTTTTGTGATGCTCTTGTCGCCCAGCATCTGCGCTGCGAGCGAGATACTTGAGATGGGCGTCTTGAACTCGTGGGTCATGTTGTTGATGAAGTCGTTCTTCATCTCGGTCTCACGTTTCTGGCGCACGATGAGCCAAACGGTGAACGAGAACGTGAGGAAGAGCAGGATCGTGAACACCAACACGGGAATCATCTTATTGGCCACGCCCAGGATGTAGGTGTCCATGTCGGGGAAGTGGACGCGCAGCTGTCCCATTTTCTGCGAGGGATCGTTGCGGAAGAGCGTCTGCGTGTAGCTGTTGTCCGAGCCTTCGTCGGAATAGTCGGCGCAGCGGTACACCTCGCGCCCCTCGATGTCATAGACCGAGAAGTGATAGGGCAGGTTTATGCCGGCCGACTCCAGCTCGTTGCGCAGGTTGCTATCGAGCAGGCGGAAATCAACGCGTTCGCGGAAATCCTTGTCGCTGGCATTATAGAGTATGGTGTAGATGACTTCGTCGAGCACTCCTTTCTGGTAGAGATAGGCGTTTTTCACGAAGTCCTGGAAGCGCTGGTTGGCCACGTCGATTGAGGCGTCGGACTTCAGCGTTAGCGAACCCTTGGGGATTCTTGTCCTGGCGGTTTTCTGTGCCGACAGGGCGAAAGGAGCATCGAGCGCCGAGCCCTCAGTCATGTTCAGCGTGGCACCGGGCAGCAGGCCACCGGCCGACGCAGCGAGGCTGTCGGCGCTGAAGGCCGATCGGCGCGCCACTTCCTCGAGGTAGCGGAAGGTCTCGTTTCGCTCCATATCGCGACTCGTCTGGTCAAGGGCGCGCAGCACGGTCTCGTCAAACTGCTCCTTGCGCATCTTCACCATTGAGGTGATAATACGGCCTTGCAGAAATAGCAGCCCGAAGAACGAGGCTCCGATGATGAGGCTTATGATTGTTATTGTAGTGCGCTTCATGAGGTCTGATTCTTTGTCGCAAAGATAGGCATTATGCAGCTACCGGCAAAAAGGAGGAGTTAACAGTTTTCGCCATTTTTAACAATTTTAACTTCAAAAAAGCGTCTTCTACGCTTATTTGCAAGTTCGCCCATCTCATCATATCCTCACAAACGACAAAAAGAAGGTCCGAAATGATTTTCTCGGCCTTCCGCGCAAGTTTCTTGGAAAAAAGAACTACCTTTGTGGCTAAGGATGTACTAAATCTCAAACCTAACGCCAACCTCACACATTAATTATATTATGTCAACCAACAAGATTTTTGGTCTGCTGCTGGCCGTTGCGTCAGCGCTACCTGCGACCCTCAGCGCGCAAAAGCCTTACGAGGGCGAACCCGTGCGCCTGTTCACCACCTACGACGCCTACGCTGTGCCCTACCGCATACCCGCTATCACGACGACCAAGCGCGGCCACCTCATCGCCGTGGCTGACCGCCGCTACTGCGGCTTCGACATAGGCTTCGGGCGTATCGACCTGGTGGCGCGCACGAGCCGCAACAACGGCCGCACGTGGTCGGCCGACACCGTCATTCAGCGTGGCTCCGGCATCAAGGGCTCCGACGACTGCGGCTACGGCGACGCCGCCCTGGTGGCCGACCGCACCAGCCGCCGCGTGCTTTGCATGTCGGTCACCGGCAGCACTCCGTATATTAACGGTACGCGCGAAAAGCCCAACCGCGTGGCACGCTGGTACAGCCCCGACGGCGGGCGCTCGTGGACGGCAGCCGAGGATGTCACCGATGCCTTCTACGCCCTGTTGCCCCACACGCGCACTATGTTCATAGGCTCCGGGCGAATCATGCAGAGCCGCGTCGTGAAGAAAGATAAATACTACCGGCTCTACTGCTCGGTGCTCACGCGGACGCAGATGGGCGACAAGGACGTGGCCTGCAACTACGTGCTCTACAGCGACGACTTCGGGCAGACGTGGAGCGTGCTCGGCGGCACGACGCTCGACGGCTACGACAGCCCCTGCCTCGAGGGCGACGAGCCTAAGACCGAGGAGCTGCCCACTGGCGACGTGGTACTCTCGTCGCGCAAATGGTACGGCCGTTTCTTCAACATTTTCCATTTCGACGACCTGCGCGCCGACCAAGAGCGCGGCACATGGGGCAAGTGCGTGGCCTCGCACGACGTGCCAGGCGGCATAAAGGTGGGCGCCAACTCATGCAACGGAGAGATTATGCTCATCGACGCCACCGAGGCTGCCACGGGCCGTGCCGTCAAGCTCATGCTGCAGTCGCTGCCCTGCGGCGAGGGGCGCACCAATGTAGGCTTCTGGTATAAAGAGATAATACCCAACGGCATCTACTCTCCACGCGCTTTCGCACACGCCTGGACGCGCGGCCTGCAGGTTTCGTCGACCACCTCGGCCTACTCCACCATGACGCAGCAGCGCGACGGGCGCATCGCCTTCTTCTACGAGGAGGACTCCAAAGACAACGGTTACTCAATGGTCTATGTGCCACTGACGATTGCCGAGATCACCGGCGGAAGGTACACGAAGTAGAGGAAATATGATTAATGGATAATTGATAATTGATAATGGATAATGGATAATTGATAATTGAAATTTGAACTTGAAATTTGAAACTTGTAATTTGTAATTTGTAATTTGTTATTTGTAATTTGAGACTTGAAATTTGAGACTTGAAATTTGAGACTTGAAATTTGAGAC